>CAMYWI010000001.1 GCA_947302675.1 uncultured Selenomonadales bacterium
CCGAATATAGCGATTCTGTTAAGGCTGACCTTAGCGGCGCAACTGAATCCGGCATTGACGGCGGCGTTGCTTTGTTCAATGGCGTTAATGTCCTTTACGCTGGCTCCGGCAATACAGAATTCAGAGGCAGCAAGGGCAATGATACTCTCTATGCCGGCACCGGAAATACTTCACTTTACGGCGGCGCAGGTAGAAACTATCTTGCTAACTCCGCGACCGAAAAAGACGGCTCGACCTCCTTCTTCGTCCTCTCCGAAGCTGACGGCGCACATAATACAATAAGCGGCTTTGAATTCCTCCAGAGCGGCTCCGATAATAACATTGGCACTGCTGACCGTATGCAAGTTGGCACGGCTAATGGCAACAGAGTTTCCAACGTCTACATCAGAAATACCAACGACGTTGTAATCACAGTCACCAACTCGGCTGGCACTCAATCCGAAACGGCTTTGATTGAAGGCGCAGTCGGACAAGACATGATATTCAATGAAACTGTTGTCGCGCAAGTCAATGCAACTACTTTGAACTATGACGGCACCGCGAACTATTTCGTAGCAACTGAAAATAACGCGGCAATCAATGTAAGTAGCGACGTTGTCAATCCTGTTTCTATCTGGCTTGACGTTCCGGCTTGGGCGGGCACTAAGGAAAATACCTTCAAAGGCGACATTAGAACGATTGACGCGAGCGGCTCCAGCGTTAAAGCTGAATTGGCTGGCAACGACGCCAACAACACAATTCTTGCGGGCAACGCCAATACGAGCCTTTGGGGCGGCAATCGCGGCGATGATTTCATGCAAGGCGGCGCAGGCGTTGATAACTTCTACTACACCTACGGAAACGGCTCCGACACGATAAGCGGCACCACTTCGGGCGATACGGTTTTCCTGACGCAAGTTAGACTTGACCAAATTTCCGGCGCAAGCTTTGAAGGCAATACCGCAACGCTCAACTTCACGGACGGCGGCAAACTCACTATCCAAGACGCTGACAAAGCTAACTACGTCGTCACGCAGGGCGAAGAGATGAGAACCTACAGAGTTGAAAACGGTGCTTTTGTTCAAAACTAATCGTTGTCAATAACATAGACGGCATAAACTAGAAATTTTCCAATCTGCTCTTCCGCACGAGGGGCAGATTTTTTTTGCTTGCATAAAGAAAAGTTTTGGTGTATAAATCATTTGGCATATGAAAAATTTTTGAAGAATTTAAATGTTCAGGAGGTTTGTTTATGGACAGGTTTATTTTCGACTTGCAACGCTTTGACACGGTTGCAATCAACGCCAGCGAAAGTCAAACGATTGACGGCGTAACTTATACCGCAACTAGCGACGCGGTTCTTAATCGCGACGACGCCGGAAAAGTTTCGGGGCTTGCAAGCGGCTCCGTTACGGCGGTCGTAAGCGGGGCTGAAACTTCGCCGACGATAACTTTCGACGCAACCGACGGCGCGATTGACTTCACCTGCACGCAAGACGACGGCGCACTCAAAGTCCGTTACAAAAATCATTCTTTAAGTTACACTTCAGGCTCTGTCACTTATTCAAGCAAAGGAGTTACTTTTCCCAAAGGCAATGTCGGCTTGACGGGCACACTGGGAAAAATTATTCCTCTCTACATCAATGTTACTATTCCCGAATCAGGCTTAACCGGAATTTTCGACGGCGACAAATTTAATTTAGCCTCAACCAATACCGTGGCGGTATCCGTGACTTTTTCCGAAGAATTGAAAAGCATGGTTGAAAGTGAAGCCTTCAAAGGAAACATAAAGGTGCTTGCGGTTGCGGTTTTAAACCTTTCCGATGACTCCTTTGAAAAGCTCTACGACGTTCTTAAACAACTCGTTACAACTCCAACAACTCTCAACCTTTCGGGCGAATTCACTTACGACAGAACGGATAAAAGTTTTTCCTTCGCGCAGGACAGCAAACTCGACATTAGCATTTTAAATTACGGTATAAATCTTGCGGCAGTCGACGGCGTACTTGACGGATTCAAATTTTATAACGAAAAAACCGACGACAGCATTTCTGTAGGAGCAAAAATATCTCCGAGTTCGGGCAACGGAAAACTTGACTTCACCCTTTCAGAAAACGGCAAAACGCTTTTCAAAGACGTTTTAAAAATCAACAGCGGCTTGTTGACTATTGACCTGACAAACGCAAAACTTTCGCTTGACGCCAATTCAAGCTTAACCATGACGGTTCGCGAGCTTTACACCGCAACGATAGCTTCAACCGACGCAATAAGCGCGACTTTTTCCGCCGACTCCAACGGCAACATTGTTTTGACGCCCGACGGCAAAGTCTTCAATGTCACTTTGCAAAGAGATAACTCAACCATTTTTGACGGAACAATTCAGCTAAGCAACGGTTCGCTACTTTTTAATCAAGAGACGCATTCCATTACCCTAACGCAGGGAACAAAGATGACGTTCACTCAGAACAATAATAGCATTTCTTTGACAGCAAAAGACGCCGCCGGAGCTCAAATTGTTGCGAACGAAAACGGAATTTATACAATCACGCCCGGCGAAAATGGCGGCTCCGTTGACGTTGAAATTAAACAGAACGGTGAAACTATTTTCAAAAACAATCTCAGCGTCAAAGGCTCGATTAGTTTCAATCCTACAAATAGATTGTTTACCTTGACCGACGGCACCACAGTTACTTTTTCCTTTAATGACTACACTCTTACAGCGACCGCAGACGGCAACGCCTCAGGTACAGTTTCTTTGTCGCCAAGCGGAAATTCTATCACGTCCAACAACAAAGACGGAGTCAATTTGAATGTTACAGAGACCGCAGACGGCAACGGCACAAGAGGCGTTGTTATTACGCCCGACACCGAAGACGAAGGCAAATTGACTCTTACACTGACCAGAACTTCAGGCGACTCTTTGTCTGCTGAAATTGAACTTTTAAGCGGCTCATTCATTTTGGGCGAAGACGGCACGTTGAGCATTACCAAAGGTACCGAACTGCAAATTAAATTCTCCGACGATTACATTATCAACTTCAAGGCGACTGACGACGCGGGCGGCGTAATTTCTTTAAGCGACGAAGGAATAACTTTCTCGCCCAATTCCAATGACGGCGGCTTACAACTTTCCGTCACTCGTGACGGCGAAACGCGCTCTGCTTCTCTTGACGTGACCGGCTCCGTTACTTACAAGCTTGACGGCTCAATTTCACTGGCGCAAGGCACCGTTGTTAGAAACGTTTTTGAAGACGGCAACATTTTAACCATAACTGCTAACACCGACGCAAGCGGCTCAATCACTTTTAATCCGCAAACCGGCTTAACGATTGCGCCCACGACCGCCGACGCGCTCAACGTCGTCTTGACGAAGGACAATTTGGACACTGTTATCTCGTCGATTAACGGCATAATCAATTACAGAGGCGGCATTGTCACGGCAAGCGACGGCACGACTGCAAACATGCGGGTTCATAACACGTGGGAAATCAAATTTAGCACTGAGGGCGGCACCGCTTCCATTCAATTCACTGATGACAGAACTATTTACACCGCAAACGAAGGCGCGACTTTCGCTGTGGATTATCTCGACGGCACGACGCTGGAAATTGAAAACGGCACCTACAGCGATATTTACGCTACCGAAACTTCAGGGGAGATAGAGCTTATCTCCGAAGGTTCGACCTTCAGGAGCAACGACGATGAAGAAGCTGTTTTCACGCTTGAAAAGGCTGGCAACTACACCCTAAACGGCATGAGCGTCACGACAACTGAAGACAACGTCGAAGTTCAGCTTGCCAACTACGACACGATTACATTTGGACAGGGTGCGCAAATAGACATTGCAACTTCGATTAGCGGCAACGATTTGGACGTTGTTGCCTCCGCGACGCAAGGTCAAGGCACTGTCACTGTAGACGACGACGGCAATATAACTTACGACGCGACCAACGGCACGCTTCAAATTTCCGTTCCGCTTGAAAATGTTATCGGCGATTCCCTGTTGCCCAGCGACTTCACAATTTCGGGCGGCTCCGTAACAATGGGCGCAACCGACGCCGACGGCATTAAAACTATATCTATCCCGCAGGGAACGACGATTTCTTTCACCAAAAACGGTATGACGTTTACGGGCGTCACTCAAAATGACATTAACGGCAGACTTTGGATGAGGAATGGGACTGTTCTATATCTCCACTCTTACGAAGAAGCTATCTTTGATGTGACGACGACTTTCTCTAATACTACAACCTTTAACGGCACGGTAACGCTTGGCGGAGCTTTCAGCTACAATGCCGCCAATGGCACAATCGGTTCAGTTGATTCAAATACTTACAACGTGCACGATTCTTATATTCAAATCGCGGTCGGCAATCAAACTTTGAGATTTACGACTAACGGCGAAACGTTCTTTGCGGCACTCAACGTTGACGACAACGGCAAAATTACCCTCGACTTTATCAACGAAAATTATAATTCAATGTTGGCGACGGTGAGCTTGGGCGGCAATCCCGTTTTAAATGCCGCGCTCGTAGTTAATGGCTCAATCGTTGTCGACCCCGCCACGCTGGGAATTACTTTGACTAAAGACACCGCTATAACAATGACGCAGGGTAGCGACGTTGTGACGATAACCGCACTCGACGACGCGGGCGGCAAGGTTAGCTTTTCCGACAACGTAATATCTTTCACGCCGAACGAAAACGACGGCGCATTGTCTTTCGTCTTGGTAAGAGACGGCTCGCCAATTTTCGGCGACACATTGAACGTAACCAGCGGCACAATTTCTTTCAACGCAACCGAGCAGAAATTTTCCTTCACAAAGGGAACAAAGGTTGCGCTTGGGATTGGTATTTCGGAATTAGAAATTGAAGTCACAGGCGACGACGCAAGCTTTAAAATGGCGGCTGATGCCGAAGGCAATATTACAATCACGCCCGATACCGACGACGGCTCCCTTGATATTACGTTTAAACAGAATGGCGAAGCTGTTCTAAAGAATAACGTAAGCGTCAACGGCTCAATGATTTTCAATCCTACAACAAGATTGCTGACCTTAGTTGACGGCACGACAGTTAATGTCGCGTTTGATAACTACACACTCACCGCGACGGCAGACGGCGACGCCTCAAGTGAAATTTCTTTGTCGGCAAGCGGAATTGCTATCACGCCGCAAACCGGCGACGGCAAATTGAATCTTACGCTGACCGGCACTTCAAGCGGCTCACTTTCCGCCAGCATTGAAGTTTTAAGCGGCGGCTTTGTTTTCGGGACGACCGGAGCTTTAACCGTAACGAAAGGTACCGAACTGCAAATCGATTTCGGCGACGGTTACATTGTCAATTTCAAGGCGACTGACGCGGCTGGCGGCGCAATTTCTCTCGGTGCCGACGGAATTACTTTCGCGCCAAACACCAACGACGGCAACTTACAACTTACCATAACTCGCGACGGACAAACGCGCTCTGCTTCCCTTGACGTAACGGGCGGCTCTGTTACTTATAAGCTTGACGGTTCAATTTCCTTGACGCAAGGCACCGTTGTTAGAAATGTTTTCGACAGCGGCAATATCTTGACGATAACCGCTAACACCGACGCCAGCGGCTCAATCAATTTTAATCCGCAAACCGGCTTAACGATTGCGCCCACGAGTGCCGACGCGCTCAACGTTGTCTTGTCAACAGGTGATTTGGACGTTGTAAATGTCTCGTCAATCACTGGCTCAATCACTTACAATGGCGGAGTTGTCACGGCTTCAGACGGCACTAAAGCTCATATATCATATTATTTCGGTTGGGAATCTGATTTGTACACGACCGGCGGCACGGCTTCCATTCAATTCACTGATGACAGAACTATTTACACCGCAAACGAAGGCTCGACTTTTACAGTGGATTATCTCGACGGCACGATAACGGAAATTCAAAATGGTTCATATGCCGACGTTTACGGTGAGAATATTGAAGATTACACGGAACTTGTCGCTGAGGGAACGATTTTAAGGAGCAACGACGAAACAGTTGTTTTCACGCTGGAAAAGGCGGGCAAATACAATCTCAACGGCATGGACATTACCACGACTTCCGATAACGTCGAAGTTCAGTTGCCCGATTATAATACCGTTCAATTTGCGGCGAACGCGGGCATAACTTTCAACGGGCAGGAATTTTCCGGCGACGGCACTGTCACCCTTACCGACGGCAATATCACATTCTTAAACACCGACGATAACGCCACAGTCACCGGTACCGCGCTTGCCGATTCAATTTCCAACAGCGGCGATAACGCTACGATAACCGCGCTCGCTGGTAACGACACTATAACTAACACCGGCGCAAGTGCAATAATTAACGGCGGCGCAGGTGATGACCTTATTCAAATCGACGGCGATGACGTTACTATTGAATACAGCGCGGGCAACGACACTATCACCGGCTTTGATGAGACTTCCACACTTTCAATCGGCGACAATGTATATTCCACGCAACAAAGCGGCGACGATTTAATTATCACCGTCGGCGAAAGCAAAATTACTTTGGTCGGCGCGGCTAGCTTGTCGGCTCCCAACATTGAATCGACTAATCCTGCTGTTGAGTTGATTGAAACGATTTTGAAACGCACTGCTTTAGGTTATCCCGTAATGGCGGCGATTGCCTTCCACCCCGAAGAATATCACAGCGACGAACCGACCAATTATTCCAATAAAGAAGATTGGACTATCACTTCTGCCGATAATCTGGAACTCCACGCCGTCCACTACACGCCGGAAAATTCTAATGACAAATGGGTCGTGCTGGTTCACGGCTACGGGCACAATCATAAGCATATGTATCCTTTCGCGGGGTTTTACCTTGCCAACGGCTACAACGTCTTGATGATTGACCAACGCACCGCAGGCGACTCTAAAGGCACTTGGTTGACAATGGGCGCGGCTGAAGGTGCTGACGTTGCCCTTTGGACGCAGGAAATTGCCCGCAGAAATTCAAATGCTAAGATAACTTTGCACGGCGTTTCAATGGGTTCTGCAACTGCAATGCTCGCCGCTGCCCGCTCCGACGCCGTAAATGTAACTTCACTGATTGAAGATTGCGGCTATACAAGTGCTATGGACGTTTTCTACTTGCTCAACGAAGTTATTGTCAAAGCACCAAATGAAGTTATTGCGGCTCTGGATTTGGTCGCTGAAGGTATGACGGGCTATTATTTGCACGATGCCGCCCCGATTAACTCAATTTCTTCCGCAAAAATGCCCACGTTGTTTATTTCGGGCGATTCTGATAGTGTTGTCCCGATTAGTATGCTCGCAAGTCTTTATGAAGCGTCAGGCGCAGAAGTTAAAGAAGAATTCCTTGTCAAAGGCGTAGGGCACGGGCGCGCCGGCTTAGAGGACCCCATTGGATATAGCAACGCCGTGTTCAGATTTGTTGCCGAAGCTAACGGCGAAGGTTGGGACACCGCTAATATTGCCGATGATATTTCTCTGCGCGGAACCAAATATAATGACACGATAGCAAACAGCGGCGACGGCGTCACGATAAACACGGGCGCAGGTAACGACCTTATCCAACTCGACGGCGATAACGTTCGCATTCAATACAGCGCGGGCAATGACACGATCAACGGCTTTGACGAATCAACCGCCCTTCAAAGTTCCGGCGAATACGCGACTGCTACGAGCGGCGATAATGTTGTTGTGACTGTCGGGGAAAGTGCAATCACCTTGACTGACGCCGCAACTTTGGACGCTCTCAACATCTTCAACGACACAACCGGACAAACTATCAACAATATCGATGACAATACTTTAATTAGCGGCGGCAACGGCGATGATTCTATTAGCAATATCGGCGACGACGTCACGATAAATAGCGGCGTAGGCAACGACAGCATTTACAATACCGAAGGTAAACGCGATTCAATCAATGCGGGCACGGGCAACGATACCATTCTTAACGACCACGCTTATTATCCGACGATTGAAGGCGGCGCGGGCGATGACTTAATAACTATCAGGCGCGGTCATTATACAAACATTGACGGCGGCACTGGCAACGATACCATTTTGGGCGAAAATAGCAACGATTGGGCAATGGGCGGCTACGCAATCATTAACGGCGGCGACGGCGACGATTCCATTGACACCGGCTCCAGCGATTCAGCGTCGATTATGGGCGGCAAAGGCTCTGACACAATCATTACAAGCGGCAATGACGCAACGATAAACGGCGGCGCAGGCGACGACATTATCAGCTTGCACGGCGCGTCCGTTGATAACAACATAATCGAATACGAGACCGGCTCCGGCAACGATATTATTTACGGCTTGAACTCAACTGGAACAATCAGCATTAGTTCGGGCGCGGAATATTCAACGGCTCAAAGCGGCGACAACGTTATTTTAACTGTCGGGGAAAATACAATCACGGTCGCGAGCACGGCAAGCGTCAACGTTATCAACTACGAGCTTGCAGGTTCAGAAATTGAAAACACCACCAACAATACGCTAGTCAGCGGCACCAGGTTTAATGACACCATTTCAAACGAAGGCTCTAACGTGACAATCAACGCAAGCGCGGGCAATGATGTCATTCAAAATCATGGCGCAAATTCCAGCGTAAACGGCGGCACGGGTGCCGATTCAATTACGAACATGGACGCGAACGGCTCCACAATCGAAGGCGATTACGGCGACGATGTAATTTTGAACAATTCCGACAACGTTTTAATCAACGGTAGCTACGGCAATGACACGCTTTCTAATAGCGGCGCAAATGTCACGATAGCAAGCGGCTCCGGCAACGATTATATTTACAACGGCGGCGCAAGCGCAGTTATCGAATATAGCGGCGGCATGGATACTGTTGTTGGCTTTAATGAAACGTCAACGCTTTCCGTTGGTAGCGACTTCAGCAATGACGACGTTGTTGAGGGCACAAAAGATGTCTACGTCTTCCGCGATAATTATTTCGTTAATTTAGAAGACGCCATGCTCACGACCGATTCAATTAACGTAAACGGCGAGGCGATTGCCCTTAGCAAATTTATCAGCCTGCAAGGCGATAGCGATAGCGTAGAAATTAGCAGAAGTAATGTCACGGTTGACGCGGGCGACGGCGAAAACTTAATCACACTAACGGACGACGCTAACAGCAATAATATCGTGCTCAGCGGCAATACGACCGTCGAAGGTTTTAAGACCGGCTTTGGCGACGGCACCGACACAATTTATATCAATGGCGACCCCGCCGGCGTTGAGTTCAAAGATGGCGGCTTGACTTTCGGCAACAGCACCGACAGTTTGACACTTAGCGACATTACGACAACTGAGAAAATCAACATATATCACGAGAGAAGACAAGTTCTCAATAAGGGCGTCTTCATTGCCGAAAACGATTGGTATAAAGTCGAGGACTCCGATTTGACCGTAAACGCGGGCGAAGAAGTTTACTTCGTGGGCACCACCGCCAAATCTCAAGTAGGCGTAGACTTTGGCGGAATTTCTTCCGCGCTCAACGTCACAATGGATACCGCCTACGAGGATAGCGAAGACTTTGTACCCGGTACGACAACATGGATTAACAGCGTTTATTCGCTCAAAGGCGGCGCGGGCAATACCACAATCACCGGCTCCGATAAATCCGATACGATTATTGCTGGCACCGGCGCAACCACTATCAATGCGGCGGCGGGCGACGATATTATCAGTCTCGGCTCGGCAAGTGCTTTGGTTCAATATTCAAGCGGCGAAGGCAACGATATTATTCAAGGCTTTAACGAAAATTCCACGCTGTCAATCAACGACACCTACACGACGACGACAAGCGGCAACGATGTTATTGTTAATGTCGGCGAAGAGGCAATCACTTTGACTGACGCCGCAACTTTATCTTCTGTCAATATTTTCGAGGGAGACCTTCCTTTAAATACCGTAAATGTAACAAGTAACGTTTCAATAGTCGGCACCGAAGGCAACGATTCAATTCAAAACGATGTTTACGCAAGTAATGTCACAATTCAAGCCTTAGGCGGCGACGATTACATTAACAATTACAGCTACAACGTGACAATCGACGCGGGCGACGGCAACGACAGTATTGATAACGAAGATTATAGTACTGGCAATATCCTAATCAACGCGGGCGCGGGCAACGATTCTATTAAAAACTTGAGCGATGAGACTACAATCAACGCTGGCGACGGCGACGATTCCATTTATAACTGGGGCGAATATTCTAATGTGTCAATCGACGCGGGCGCAGGCAATGATTACATTGATACCTACAATTACGGCGTGTCGATTACTGGCGGCACCGGCGACGATACCATTTACAACGATTGGGATTTCGATAACAACGCTCCAAACGTTCCTTCTGATTATGATGATGAAGACGGAAAATATGTCCGATTCAAATACACGGCGGGCGACGGCAACGACGTCATCTACGGCTTCAACGAAACGTCATCGCTTAGCATTATTGGCGGTTCTTATTCCACAACTAAGAGCGGCGACGATTTAATTATCACGGTCGATGACGGGAAAATTACACTTGCGAGCGGCGCGACTTTGGAAACCGTTAATATAGTCGGCGAGATAATCAGCGTTGCTTCCGTTGAGAGAGCCAAGCAAGTTATCGGCGCGGATTCAATTCAAACTGTCACCGGCAACACTTACAAAGTCGATAACGACAAGGGTAACAATCTGGTTTATGTCGATAAAACTGCGAAGGGTTCCAAAGCAATCACGCTCGGCAATGGCGGCGACGCTGTACTTGTTGAAGCCTCAAGAGGTGCTAAAGTTTCAATCACTGGCGGCACGGGCGATGATAGCCTCTTAGTCACCGGCAACGCGCCCATAACTTTCGATATGTCTAAGGGCGCAGATAAAATCACTCCGCGCTTTGACGGCGAAAACGTCACGCTTAAAGGCTATAAGGCTTCCTTAGGCGGCGGCATTGTGACTGGAAATCCCGACACAGAAAGCATTGTCTCCGAAGTTGTCAACGACGGCAATATAATTTTCGGCGACGGCGTAATTACTATTAAGAGCGATGAGGGCACTTCAGGCAAATACACTTTCGCGGGCAATGTCGTTAATCTTTTCGACAAAAACGGCGAGAAACAAGCAATCGGCTTCACGAACAAAGACGGCGGCAAGCTCGACGTTAGCAAACAAAGCGATAATTATCTTTTGGTCGGCAACTACTCCGACGATAAAAACGGCGGCTCGACGCTCATTGGCGGCAAGGGCAATGACACTCTGCTTGGCGGCGAAGGCGACGTTCTCAACGCGGGCGGCGGCAATGATAACCGCATCATTCTGCAAAACAACGATAAACGCGGCGGCGCAGATATTATTCTAAACAGCGGCAAAACGACTGTCCAAAACTTCAAGGCGGGCTTTGATGACGGCGACCGCGTATTTGGCGACGTAAATGACATTATTGATTTCAAATTTGACGGCACGAACATCAGCGTTAAAACCAATAACTCTTGGCACGGCATTTTATCCGACGTTGGCAACGGCGCGAACTTTGTAAATATTTTGGCGGCGGACGCAAATGGTCCCGTTAAAGTTGCTGTCGCGCAGGAAAATGCGGTTATCGCGGTTGAAGATGAAATTGCCGACTATTACGTTGGCGAAAATTCTGCCGTCGACTTCACTAATTACTCTGACAATCTAAATATAAATCTCGGCTCGAAAGAACAAAGACTTGGCACCGGCGAAGTTTTATTCGCGGGAATCAATCAAATTACGGCGAGCAGTGGTCAGACAACGTTAATGGGCTCGGCGAAAAATGAAACGCTTTACGCGGGCACGGGTACGGCTTCCCTTTACGGCGGCGGCGGCAAAAATTATCTTGCGAACACTTCCGCCGATAAAGACGGCGCAACGACATTCTTTGTACTGGGCGACGCGGACGGCGCACGCAATACGATTTCGGGCTTTGAGTTCGTGACGGAAAACGCCATTGCTGATAAGATTGAAATTGACACGGCGAATAACAAAGTTTCAGACGTTCGCGCTAGCGGCAATGATGTCGTTATCGAAGTCAGCAACCGCAACACCGGCGCAACTGAACGCGCACTTATTCAAGGCGCAGTCGGACAAAATATGCAATTCACCGACGGTGTTATCGCGCAAGTCAACAAGACCGCTTTAACTTATGACGGCACGGCAAATTATTTCGTTGCGACCGATAATAACGCGGCTGTCGTTGTCGGTTCGGACGTTACAAAGAACGTTTCTATCTGGCTTGACGTTCCGGCTTGGGCTGGCACTAAGGAAAATACCTTCAAAGGCGACATTAGAACGATTGACGCGAGCGGCTCCAGCGTTAAAGCTGAATTGGCTGGCAACGACGCCAACAACACAATTCTTGCGGGCAACGCCAATACGAGCCTTTGGGGCGGCAATCGCGGCGATGATTTCATGCAAGGCGGCGCAGGCGTTGATAACTTCTACTACACCTACGGAAACGGCTCCGACACGATAAGCGGCACCACTTCGGGCGATACGGTTTTCCTGACGCAAGTTAGACTTGACCAAATTTCCGGCGCAAGCTTTGAAGGCAATACCGCAACGCTCAACTTCACGGACGGCGGCAAGCTCACTATCCAAGACGCTGACAAAGCTAACTACGTCGTCACTAGCGGCGAAGAAATGCGCACCTACAGAGTTGAAAACGGCGGCTTTGTTCAAAACTAATCTTTGTCAATAACATAGACGACATAAATTAAAACTTTTCCAATCTGCTCTTCCGCACGGAGGGCAGATTTTTTCTTGCATAGGGAAAAGTTTTGGTGTATAAATTCTGTGGCATAAAAATTCAAAGAAACGACGCGGCGAATAGCCAAAATTAAAACTATAACGGGAGGTATCTGAATTGCTAGAGCAAAAAAAGACGATTAAGCTTTTTTATGGCGGCGTCGTCAATATCGGTAGGAACATGAATATTTTCTCGCAAAAAATAAAGCCGTTCGTCAACATTAAGGAAATGGCGTCGGCTGATGTTCGGCTCGTGGATTTGGAATGCGTTATTGCCACTAAGGGCGAACAAAACTTTTCGGACGGGCACAATTACTTTCGCGCCCGCCCAGAACAAACGAATATCCTTGTAAATAACAAAATTGATATAGTCTTGACGGCGAACGACCACTCAAGCGATTACGGCGCAGAGGCTTTAATTGAGCAAGGAAAATATCTTGACGCGGCGGGGATTTTGCATGCGGGTTCGGGCAAAAATTTTGAAGAGGCTTTCGCGCCCGTTTATAAAAAAGTTGGCGACGTTGTCTTAGCGGTTTTCTCCGTTGATACGCGGGTAGAAAAATCTGCCGCAACTGCTGACCGTTCCGGCACGGCTTATCTTCCCGCCGACAAGCTGGAGCTGTGGAAGAAAACTTTTGCCGAAAGAATCAATGCCGCGCACGAAAAAGCCGACGTCGTAATCATCGCGCCGCATTGGGGCAGGCACCTTGCCAAAAAAGCTATAGAAGAATCCCAGAAAATTGGTCGCTTGCTGATTGACTTAGGAGCCGACGCCGTTTTAGGTTGCCACTCATATTTAGTGCACGGCGTGGAGAATTACAAAGAACGTCCGATAATTTACGACGCGGGCAGTCTCCTTGTCGACGCGGGCAAGCGTAATGGCGGCTGTTTTGTCTTGGAAATTTCTAGTGACGGCGTCGAGAAAATTAATTTCGTCCCGCTTGCTGTGAGACCTGGACAAACTTTTCGCGCGGCAAATTCCGCTAAGTTAATCAACAAAGAATTTATCGGCGCGTGCAAAGAACTTAAAACCGTTCCGGCTATCGCGGGAGACGTCGCCGAAATAACTTTGAATCCGCCGCCGCGTCAAGCTGAAATTGTCAGCGACGTTGCGGACGTTGCGCAGGAGAAAAAATCAATCGCGCCCGCTGACGACTCGAAAGCGAATTGGATTGTTGATAAAGTTCCGGACGAAGCCGTTATCCCGCCGCAACGTTTAGGCAACTTGAAATTAGTCGGCTACTACGTCCCGCCCGATTGTCAAACGCTGACTGCAAGAAAACTCCTAAGCGTCGAAACTTACTGGACGATTGACGCGCCGACCGATAAAAATTACTTGTTGTCGATAACCGCCGCGCCCGAAAGGGAATGCTACGTTTCGCCTTACGGGCAAGGGCAGGAGCATGAATTTTGCGATTATATGTGTCCGACTAATCGTTGGAAAGTTGGCGTTATCTATCGCGAAAAATTCGGGCTTATTCCGCCTGGAAATGATAAACTCGCTAACTTGCCTTTCCGCGTGAAAGTGAACGTTCTCGACGGCGAAGAAGTTATCGGAACTTTCAAGGCTCCGGATTTAGTCAAGCTGAAACTTTCTGGGCTAAAGTATCCTTACTGGAATACCGAATTTGACGAGATAATTCACCACTCGGAGCCGGGCAAATGTTGGACGGCTGAACAACTCGAAAAAGCTACGCGCGGCGAATGGATTGTCCCGCCGCCGGAAGGTTTTTATGTGCAGTCGTTTTCTATACACGGTTCTATCAGAGCGCGCAAGCCTGGCTTATTCCTAATCACAACGCCCAATTCGCTGAAATATCTTCTCGAAAATATCAAAGACTTCGCCGGCGCAATGACAACTCGCGCTATAGCGGAACTGCCGCCCGATTTCCCACAGCTTAAAGTCCGTAATATCGGTTGCGCGGTTCGCGAACTAGGCTTTGCGGCGCGGCAACGTTTTCAAGGCAAAGTCATAGGCGTAACGGGTTCGGCGGGCAAAACTACTGCTTGCAACATGCTAAGTCACGTTTTGGGCAAAGACCATAACATTACGTCGACGCCGGGCAGCGCGAATGTCTATGACAATATCCCGCGCATTTTTTCGCACGTCAAGCAGGACGACGCTTTTGCCGTTATCGAAATGTCCATAAATGCTTTTACGAAATTGCCCGGCTCCATTACCTACGAAATTACGCCTGATGTCGCGGTCGTTACTTCGATTGTGCCGGCGCATACGGGTAGCGGCGGTTCTATGAAAACTTTGGCGAACTGCAAGAAGAAAATTTTCTGCGGAATGAAGCCGGGTCGTTACGCCGTGTTGAATCGCGATATGCCCTATTACGAACTTTTCGAGCAAAAAGCTAAGTCGCGGAAACTAAATATAATTACGTTCGGTATGCACCCCGACGCGACTATCAGAATGCCTATCCTTGAAAACGACCGGAAATTTTTCGTAGGCGAAAATATCTATAATCTCTCCTGCCCAGTTCCCGCCGAACAACTTTATGACGCATTGGCGGTTGTAGGTGTCGCGCTTGCCGTTGGTTTCTCTATCGAAAAGACGCTTGAATATCTGAAAACTTTTTCGCCGGTAAAAGGTCGCGGCAACATGATTAATAGTTTTCGCGACGGGAAGAATTTAAAGGTTATCGACAGTGCTTACAACGCCAACCCGCTTTCCATGAAATACGCTTTGGAGCATTTGAAAACGATTGAGCCGAATAAAAAAGCCCGCGTGGCGGTTTTGGGCGACATTGCCGACTTAGGCAAGAACGCAGTTAATTATCATAAAGAACTTGCCGAGCCTATGATTGCCGCCGAAACTGACCGCTTGTTACTTTGCGGCAAGCTCATGCGCCACCCTTACGAGATGATTAAGGATAAAGTTAATGTCATTTATTTCGAGACGCTTGACGAGCTGATAAAAAATGTTGAAGCGCATTTGCAAGACGGCGACACGGTTTTGATTAAGTCGTCGCACGATACGGGCTTAGCTAAAGTTGTTGACATATTGAGCAAAAGCACAGCTCCCCCGCCTCCCGCAACGCCGCCTGCGCCCAAGCTGAATATTCCTAAACCTTTTTTTGACGTGAAAGATTTTCTGCCCGAAGGGATTACGCCTGAAGATAACGGGAAATTGCCCGCCGACAAATTGAAAAGGATTCATTGCGGAGGACATCTTTATATTGATGCGGCGCGTGCTTGGCTGGCTATGGTTCGTGCCGCCGCGCAGGAAAATATCTTCTTGAATCTGAATAACCCCTTCAACGCCTACAGGAAGATTGAAACTCAAATCGCGGTTTTTCATAAGCGTTTCGTTGAAGTTGAGGAGCAAACTCCTTTGCCCGACGGCGCAATTCGCGTTGAGTACGATGACAAAATTTGGCAACTGAAACCGGAAGAATATTACGCGGCAATTCCTGGAACGAGTTCGCACGGCTATGGCTTGGCGGTAGATATTGGCAATTACAGAATTCTTGCCGTCAATAATTGGCTGGCGAAAAATGCGGCGTCGTTTGGTTTCGTCAAAGAATACGACTTCGAGTTGTGGCATTACACCTACATAAAAAGCCGCGAAGGAATTCCGCCCCGCGTGCTTGAAATTGAGAGCTTGCCGCCCGAACAGACTTATTCTGCCGAGCTGATAGAAAAGGCGAGCGGTTGCAAATGGTTGACGCCGCCGCCTGAAGGTTGGAGTTGCAACGGAATGTTTTTTGCTCATCCGCTTAAAACAGGTGCTCTTGCGGTGATTAATCAAGGGGAAGGCGTCGGGATAAGTCCGGAAGTCGCAGGGAAAATTTTCCGGCAAATGGCGGGCTTTATCTGCACAAATCCTGTACCGCTCCTGCAGTTTAAGCGTCCAATATTGGTAACTTCCAACCCTAAAGAGACGATAAAAAAACTCTCCGCGCTGTTCAGCAAAATTGATGGTCTAGGTGAATAATGGCGCGGTCGTCGGAATGCATTTTAATCAATCGCCGCTGAAATTCCCGTCTAAGTTCGCGGTCAGTCATTAAAAAATTCCAGGGGACTGCAACGTCGAAAATTAGTTTCCTGCCCGATTTATACGGCACGATTCTAAAATCATGTAGCGACAGCCGCGAATCAATATCATGCAAAATTTGTTCGGCAAGTTCGCGGTGCTCATCAAAGCTTTTGTCGCCGATAATAACGGGGTCGATATGCAACGTTACTGAAACTTGAAATTGCGATTGAAGCTTACGTTCCAAGCGGTCAACAATTTCGTGCGCCTCAAGAAGTTCCAAAGTCGCGGGCATTTCAACATGCATTGTGACGAAAATTCTGTGTGCGCCGTAGCTATGAACAATCAGGTCGTGGACGCCTAAAACTTCGGGCGCGTCCATGACCGTTTTTTTTATGCCGTCGAGAAGTTCTTGATTAGGTTTATCGCCGAGCAGAGGATTTAAAATTTCCTTCAGGGAAGTGAATCCGCCGCGCAGAATAAATATCGAAATGAAAACGCCCGCGTAGCCGTCAATGCTTATGCCGAATTCAAGATAAATGCCGAGCGAAAGAATCACGACGCCCGTAGCAAGGCAATCAGTGAAGCTATCGAGAGCCGCCGCGCCAATCGCCTCCGAATTTATTTTGCGTGCCGCGTGACGATAGAACATGCCCAAGAAAAATTTCACGGCGACGGATATAACCAGCACGAGCAAAGTAATCGCGTCGATGTTCAAAGCTTGCGGGTTGATAATTTTTTCGGCGGAGGAGTAGAGGAGATTCGCGCCAACAAGGAGCATTGCCGCCGCTATGAAAAGCCCTGCGAGATATTCAGCGCGGCCGTGCCCGAAAGGGTGTTCTTCGTCGGCGGGCATTGCGGCGATTTTAAAACCGGCGAGCATAACAATCGAAGTTCCCATATCGGAAAGATTATTGAAGCCGTCCGCGATAATCGAAATTGCGCCGCTGAAAAATCCTATTGCGAGCTTGACTAGGCTTAGCAAAAGATTAACAAAAATGCCCGCGACGCTGACGAATTGCCCAAAGTCTTCGCGGGTCGAAAGGTTGAAAAACTTTTTCATAGTGCTCTGACGAAATTTCTTTCGGGCGCGGTGTAGGTATAACTGTTTTGTGCGCGAGTCATAAACATTAAGCCATTCAAGAAATGATGATTTTCCCTGAAGCCGTGACGCACTAATAGTTCCATTACGACATCATACTTATCAAATAAAATGAAAACCATTTTTTGCCCGCGCCATTTCTGCATTTTGGCGATAAGTTCTTTGAACGAATTGTTGTTACGGAGTTCGATAATCGGCTCGTCGTCATGAATTTGGAAAAGACCTTTTATGACCTTGATATTTTTTGGCTCAACGAAAAAGGCGCGGCGATGTTCCCTGCAAACTTTCATGAGCCATTGCGCCCGCATTGAATTATCATCATTGACATTACGAATTTCTTCGCCGAGATTGAAGAGCGTTTCGACATTAAGCCAGGACGTTCGCGCAAAATTCTCTAGAAAAAGTTTATCGTAAGGGTTATCGCGGTCAAGCCCGAAAGTTTGTCCGGCATAATGATAAATCTTTTCCGTGACGGGCAGATTTAAGCGGCGGTCGATAATTACGAACGAATCGAATTTTTGAGCGAGCTTGAGGTAATTTTTGGAGAAAAAAGCGTTCAAAATATCCTGGTCTGGGGATTCGCAAGCGGGATTATCAACTAAAAATTGCGTACCGACATAGAAAAATTTTTCGTCGAGCTTATCGAGATTAAAAACTATGACGCCGGAGCAAAAATAATCATTCACTTCGACGATACCTTTATTCAGCAGGAATTTATCAGTGATAAGAAATTTTTGAGTTGCGACCATTTCCGGGACGGCGGCGACGGGGAAATTTCCTAAATCTTGTTGCCAAAGTTCGGAAATGTCGAGATTAACGATAATATCGGCGTCGAGATAGATAATTTTGCCGGTTTTAAGGATTTTTTTAATGAGCAGGCGATAAAATGCGCCGATACTGAACCGCGAATGGATTCTATCAGGAAGTTTTTTGCGAAGAAAAGCTATTTCTTCGGGGCAAAGCTTTTCTACGTCATAAAATTCGACGCTTTGATTATATTTTTCGGCGAGTTTGGCGAAATTTTCGCGGTTATCGTCGGTCAAAGTCGCGTCGTGGAGAATATGAATTGTTACGGCTAAATTAGTCGTCTCAAAAATGGAAGCCATAGACGTGCCGACGAATTTGGAATATTTTCCGCTACCGTCGTGCAAACCGAAGCAAATATTAATCATTTTTCAACCTCCAATACGTTTTCAAGTGCATTTAGTAATAAAATATTTTCGTTTCGTGAGCGAATTGCCGTCCGCAAATAAAATTCGTTCAATCCGGCGAAGTTCGCGCAACTTCTTAGTAAAATTTTTCGTTTGCGCAGTTCTGAAAGGATTTTTAAAGCTTTTTCGTGCCGAAATAATATAAAATTCACTGGCGACGGATAAATTTCGACGCTACGCAGATTTTTTAGCCGTTCGAGGAGAAATTTCCGCTCATTAGCAAGCCAAGCGCGAGTTTTTATTAAAAAGTCATCGTCGGATAGTGCCGCGACGCCTGCTTTTTGCGCTAAAAAGTTTACGTTCCAAACGTCCTTTGATAAATTTAATCGCTCGGCTAAATTTTCTTCGACGACTGCAAAACCTAATCTCAAGCCGGGTATCGCGAAAATTTTCGTCAGCGACTGCACGACAGCTATTTTTTTCGATATAAATTGCCGCGCAGATTTAATTTCTAGGAAATCTATAAATGATTCGTCGATAATTACGTTTGCGAACTCCGCGAGCCGTAAAATTTCTTCTATCGCGATTAAATTTCCCGTTGGATTGTTCGGACGCCCAATTATTATGCAATCGTTGGGCGATTTTACTTCCGCAATGAGTTTTTCGACGTTTATAGCGAAATTTTCCTCCGCGCTCGTGAAAAAATGCTTTACTTCGCAAAAAGTCGCCCGCGCTGCCCGTTCATACTCCGAAAAGCTCGGAACTGGAATTATTACACGTTTTGGGCGCGTCACGTTCAAATATAAGTAGAAAAATTCCGCCGCGCCATTTAAAACGACTAAATTTTTTTCGGACACGCCATATCGTTGCGAAATTGCTTTTTTGAGTTCCGCCGCTCGCGAATCGGGATAATTTACAATTCCGCGTAGATTTTCCGTCAAAACTTGCAAAATTTTCTTCGATAAGCCCAAAGGATTTATATTCGCGCTGAAATCGAGCCAATCACCCGTTTTCCCGTCCGAATCGTAAATTTGCCCGCCGTGTTCGTATTGCTCCAAAAATTTTACCTCCGATAACAAAAACCGCTCAAGGCAAGTGCTTTGAACGGTTTTTTTACGTTTTAAAGCTCAAAAAGGATTTTTTTTGCCGCGTCGAACATTTTCGGGATTCCTTCGGGATTTTTTCCGCCCGCTTGCGCCATATCTGGACGACCACCACCGCCGCCGCCGACTAATTTTGCAATTTCCTTGACGATTTTGCCCGCATGAACGCCTGCCGCCACAGATTTTTTATCCGCCTTGACGATTAGCGAAACTTTTTCATCATTGACCGCCGCCAGTACGATTACTCCGTTTTCGAGTTTTTCGATAAGAAAATCGGCGATTTTGCGCAGTTCGTCGGGATTTTTTGCTTGCACGACGCCTTTTAAATACTTAAACGCGCCAATTTCCTCCACGCCGACTAATAATTTTTGTGCTTCGGCTTGTTCGCGGATTTTTTCTACTTCCTCAAGTTTTTTGCGCATATTTTTATCTTCCGCGACCATTTTTTCGACTTGCGCGGGCAAATCTTCTGCCCGAACCACTTTTAGCAACGTCGACAGCGAATTTATCAAATCATTTTGCTTTTTCGCGTCCAAAATCGCCGCCCGACCCGTTATCGCCTCGATTCTGCGAATTCCTGCCGCAATTCCGCCCTCGCTGACGATTTTAAACCGCCCAATTTGTCCAACGTTTTTGACGTGCGAGCCGCCGCATAATTCGCAACTGAAATCCTCGACGCTCACGACGCGCACAATTTCTCCGTATTTTTCCCCGAAAAGTGCCATTGCGCCCAATTTTTTTGCCTCTGCTATCGGCATTTCGCGAATTTCTACGTCAAACGCCTTCAAAATCTCGTCATTTACCATTTCTTCCACGTCAGCGAGTTGTTGCGGCGTCACCGGCTCGAAATTTGAGAAGTCAAAGCGTAATCTTTCCGGCGTCACCAACGAGCCCGCTTGATTTACTTGACTGCCCACGACTTTTTTCAACGCCGCTTGCAATAAATGCGTCGCCGTGTGATTCCTCGCTGATGAAAGTTTCTTTTCCGCGTCGATTTTTATTTCCACCACGTCGCCAACTTTTATTTGCCCCTCTTCAACGTATGATTCATGATAAATCGTGCCGTCGGGCAATTTTTTCGCGTTCGTGACCTTGATTTTGCCCAATTCGCTAATAAAATAGCCTTCATCGCCGACTTGTCCGCCGCCTTCCGCGTAAAATGGCGTGCAATCCAAAATAATTCCGGCATTTTCGCCGTCGTGAAGCTCTTCGACCAATTTTCCTTCCTTCCACATTGCAAAAACTTTCGACGACGTACAATTTTCATCGCGGGTCAAATGTTCGGTGTCGACATTCAAAAGGTCGGGAACGTCAAGGCGTTCATTGGCAGCGCGAGCTGCTCTGGCGCGATTTCTTTGCTCCTCCATCGACTTTTCAAAGCCTTTTTTGTCCGCGACTAAATTATTTTCCTGCAAAATTTCTTCCGTCAATTCAAATGGAAATCCGAACGTGTCGTAGAGTTTAAAGCAAATTTCGCCGCCCAATTCCACTTTTTTCGTCGCTTTTGCCGATTCAATTTCGCGCGTCAAAACTTCCATACCTTGCGCCAATGTCGTCGCGAATCTGTCTTCCTCAAGGCGCACGACTTTTTTTATGTAGCCCAGATTTTTGCTCATTTCCTCGAAATCGGGCATTTCGGAATAAATTTTCCCGACTTTTTCTATTGCGCCTTCTAAAAATGCGTCTTTTATGCCCAACATGCGCCCATGACGAATCGCTCGCCGCAAAATTCTGCGCAAAACGTAGCCGCGCCCCTCGTTTGACGGCAAAATTTTATCCATTATCATAAAAGCCATAGACCGCGCGTGGTCGGCGATAACTTTCATTGAAATATCTTTTTTCGCGTCCGCGCCGTACTTTATGCCGCTAATTTCCTCGACGTATTCAATTATCGGGAACAATAAATCCGTCTCGAAATTGGAATTTTTCTGTTGAAGGACGCTCGCAAGCCGCTCCAAACCGCAACCGGTATCAATATTTTTATGCTCAAGCGGTTTATATTCGCCGTCTTCGGTTTTATCAAATTGCGTGAAAACTAAGTTCCAAATTTCTAAAAATCTGTCGCAATCACAGCCAGGAGCGCAAGTTTCTTTGCCGCAACCGCGCTCTTCGCCTAAATCTATATAAATTTCGCTGTCGGGTCCGCAAGGTCCGGGACCTATCTCCCAAAAATTGTCCTCAAGCTTAACAATATGTTCTGGATTAAGTCCGGGTTGCTTTAACCAAATTTCTTTCGCTTCGTCATCGTTCGGATATATCGATACCCAAAGTTTTTCGCGCGGTAGCCCGCAAACTTCCGTTAAAAATTCCCAAGCCCAAGGAATTGCGTCCGCTTTGAAATAATCGCCGAACGAAAAATTTCCAAGCATCATGAACGCCGTATGATGTCGCGCCGTCCGTCCGACGTTTTCTATGTCGCCCGTGCGCACGCAACGCTGATTTGTCGTTACTCGCGGGCACGGCGGCTTCAATTTCCCTGTGAAAAACGGTTTTAGCGGTGCCATTCCCGCCCCTATCATTAAAAGCGTCGGGTCGTTCTCCGGTATCAGCGAAAAGCTCGGCATTACTAAATGTCCTTTGCTCTCGAAGAATTTCAAGAACGATTCGGCGACTTCCTTTCCTGTCATGTATTTCAATTTATCTTCCTCCTTTGCAACGCGCATTATAGCACACCTCAAAACAAATAAAAAGTATACGCCGCGTCAAATTTTCTGCTATAATTAACCACAAGGTGATTTTATGAAACTTAGCAACCAAAACATCGCTGAAGTTATGGAAACAACAGAGAAATTTTTTGAATCGGTAAATGCGCCTCGTAAAGATAAAACCAAAATTTGTCTCCTGTTGGAAGAAGCGTTAATTCGTTATCAAGAAAAGTTCGGCGAGGAACAAGAATTTCAGTTAGTAACCAAAAAATGGCTCGGAACGCCGCGAATTTCGATAAAAATCAAGGGCAAACCATTTAACCCGCTTGAAGATAGCGACGACCCGATTTTTTCGGAAGACATTATGAACAACCTACTAAATTACGAAAAGGCGCGTGTGATTTACCGTTATGAGGGCGGTTTTAATGAAATTCGAGCGTTTACGCCGCTTGAAATTAAAAATTTAAAAATTCCCGGCGGCTCAAATACAATTTCTATACTGCTTGCGATTGTTTTCACTCTGATTATGAAGAATTTTTCGCCGGAAGTTCAAAATTTAATTGTAAATATTATTACGCCGGTGTTAAATACGCTTTTGGGAGCAATTATCGCTGTGAATATCCCGTTTATTTTCGTTTCGATAGTGGCGAGTATTTGTGCAATGGAAAATATGGTGACGCTGAACACAATCGGAACGACGGTTTTGCTTAGATTTTTTAAGATTTTGCTGTTTACAATGGTCGTAGCTATTTTTGTAAGTTCGATTTTCTTTCCGGTAGTAGATTTCAGCTTTGAAGGGCAAATTTCATCGTCAAGCTCGGACGAATCGGAGAAAATTTTCAATTTGATACTGTCAATCATGCCGCAAAATATACTTGAACCGTTTTTAAAGGGAAATATATTGCAAATTGTAATTTTAGCGTTGTTGTCAGGCGTTTGCATAACGATTTTGGGCGACCGAGTCAACGATTTTAAAAAAGTTGTCGTCGAAAGCAAGCAAATTGTCTTCAAAATGCTTTCGATAACTCTGAATTTGATTCCGGCAGTAATTTTTTTAAGCATGGTAAAGACTTTGTTAGTTTATTCGTTCGACCAATTCTTTGTGCTTTGGAGAATCATTTTGGCAAATTATATTTCGTTCGTAATAATCCCTGCGGCAATGCTTTTGCGACTTTCGATTAAACACGGCGTAAAAATCTCGGATTTTCTGCGGAAAATTTATCCTGCGTGCCTAATTACGTTCACGACGGGTAGCGGAAGCGCGTCAATGCCCAAAAATCTTGAAATTTGCAAGCAAGAACTGCATATCAAAGAAAATTTATGCGATTTTTATATTATGTTGTCGCACACGCTGTGCCCAATCCCAGCTACAATCGGAATAATTATTTATACGTTCTTCGCGGCGGAATTTTCTGGCGTGACAATGACAATTTCACAGTTAATAATCGTCGCATTTCTATCATTTCAGTTCGCAATCTCTACAGCAAACGGCGGGATAATCGCGACGTTGACGCTTTTGTTGACGCAATTTGGCTTTTCAATGGATTCAATCGGCTTAATTATGGCGTCTAGCATATTTATCGTAAATATTACGGGCGTAATCAGCATAATCGTGCGCGATTCTGATTTATATGACCTGTCGCGAACGCAATAGGCAATAATAAGCAAAAAAAATGGGCTTAACTCCAATTTTCGGAGCCAAGCCCTAATTTTTTTCGTAATTATTCGGGCAAAACTTCCAGCCAATAGCCGTCGGGGTCTTCGATAAAATAAATGCCCAT
>CAMYWI010000002.1 GCA_947302675.1 uncultured Selenomonadales bacterium
CGCCCGCGCTGATTCACGGCGGACCTTTCGCGAACATTGCGCACGGCTGCAACTCTGTCACGGCGACAAAGTACGCTTTAAAACTTGCGGACGTTGTAGTCACGGAGGCGGGTTTCGGCGCGGACTTGGGTGCGGAGAAATTTTTGGACATCAAGTGTCGCATGAGCGGCTTGCGTCCCGACGCGGTTGTTATCGTCGCGACGGTTCGCGCGTTGAAAATGCATGGCGGCGTTGACAAGAAAAATCTCGCGGCTCCGAACGTTGAGGCGGTTGAGCGCGGGCTTGAGAATTTGGAAAAGCATATTGAGAACGTTCAAGGTTTCGGCTTGCCAGCGATTGTTGCGCTTAACGACTTCCCGACTGACACGGCGGAAGAAATTTCTGCTGTCGAGAAACTCTGCGCGGCAAAGGGCGTGAGATTTGCACGGTCGAAAGTTTTTGCGGAAGGCGGCGCGGGCGGCATTGAACTTGCCAAAGCGGTTGAAGAGAGTTTCAACGACGCGAAGGATTTCAAGTTCACCTACGCCGACGACGCGAGCCTTGCCGATAAAATTTTGGCGGTCGCGCAGAAAATTTACGGCGCGGACGGCGTGAGCTACTTGCCCGCCGCTAAGAAACAACTCGCCGAATTTGAACAACGCGGCTTTGGAAATTTGCCAATCTGCGTCGCGAAAACTCAGTATTCCCTCTCCGACGACGCGGCTAAACTAGGTCGCCCGAAAAATTTCAACGTGACTGTTCGCGAAGTTAAAATCTCTGCGGGCGCGGGTTTTATCGTCGTGCTCATGGGAAATATCATGACAATGCCCGGACTGCCCAAGCGTCCCGCCGCCGAGAAAATCGACATTACGCCCGACGGAGTTATCAGCGGCTTGTTCTGAAAAAATTTCGGAGGTTTTGACATGGTTTATCTTGTGGGCGCGGGCGCGGGCGACGTAGGACTTTTGACGCTTAAAGCTCGCGACGTTTTGGCAGCGGCGGACGTCGTGATTTATGACCGGCTCGCCGACGACGAACTTTTGAACTTCTGCGCGGGCGCGAAGAAAATTTACGTCGGCAAAGAGGCGGGCAAGCACACGCTCAAGCAGTCGGAAATAAATCAGCTACTCGTCGAGGAGGCGCGGCGAAATAAAATCGTCGTGCGTTTGAAGGGCGGCGACCCGTTTGTCTTCGGGCGCGGCGGCGAAGAGGCACTTTATCTGCGCGAAAACGATTTGCCGTTTGAAATAATTCCAGGCGTCACGAGCGCGATTGCCGTCCCTGCCTACGCCGGAATTCCCGTAACTCATCGTGGCGTTGCGACGAGTTTCGCGGTCGTCACGGGGCACGAAGACCCGCTCAAGCCCGAATCGACAATCAACTGGGAAAAATTGGCGACGGCGGTCGATACGTTGATTTTCTTAATGGGCGTCGCGAACTTGCCGCAAATCGTTGCGAAGTTAATCGAACACGGGCGCAACCCCGCCACGCCCGCCGCGCTGATTCGTTGGGGCACAAAGCCGAGCCAAGAAGTTTTCGTCACGACGCTTGAAAAAGCTCCCGACGCAAAAATCTTGCCACCCGCAATTTTTGTCGTGGGCGAAGTCGTCAACCTGCGCGAGCAACTTAAATGGTTCGACAACAAAATTTTGTTCGGGAAAAAAATCCTCGTGACGCGGGCGCGTGCTCAAGCGTCGAAACTTTCACGTGCGTTGAAAAATCTTGGAGCGGAGGTCGTCGAGTGCCCGACAATAAAAATCGTCGCGCCTTCCGACAATTTCGCGGCGGCTGATGTGGCGATTAAAAATCTGCGCGGCTACGACTGGATAATTTTCACGAGTGCGAACGGCGTCGAGAAATTTTTTGAGCGGCTTAAAGTTCACGGGCTTGACGCGAGAGCTTTGAACAAAGTCGCGGCAATCGGCGCGGCGACGGCGGAGAAACTTTCAACATTCGGGATAATCGCTGACGTTGTTCCTAAAGATTTTGTCGCGGAGAGTTTAGCAGAGGATTTGAAAAATTTCGTCGCCGATAAAAAAATTCTGTTGGCGCGTGCGGAGGTTGCGCGAGACGTTTTGCCAGACGCTTTAAAAAATTTTGGCGCGAGTGTCGAAGTCGTTCCGATTTATAAAACAATCGCTGAAACTTCCGCGCAGATTGACTTCGCCGCGCTTGACCTAATCACGTTCACAAGTTCCTCGACCGTTGAAAATTTCGTCGCGGCTTACGGCGTCCCGAAAATTCCGACTGCCGCTATCGGTTCGATAACTGCGCAGACGTTAAAAAATTTCGGAATAACTCCCGCCGTCGTCGCGAAGGAATTCACGATTAACGGTCTTGTCGATTCCATTAAAGAATTTTACGGAGACGAAAACTTATGAGGCTGATAAAAGAGAGCGATATAATCGGCATTGACAAGGGCGAGATTGACGCGCTCCTTGCCGCGAAAAATTTTGTCGGGCTTAACTATTCGCCGCGCTTTGAAAAAATTATCGTCTCGCTCACGTCCTACAAGCCGCGAATCAATGACGTTAAGTACACGATTTATTCTTTGCTCAACCAAAGTTTGCCGCCCGATAAATTGATTTTGTGGCTCGACGAGGATTCTTTTCCGCAACGCGAAGAAAATTTGCCGCAAGACTTGTTGGAGCTGAGAGACTTTGGCTTGACTATCGATTGGTGCGAAAATCTTCGCTCGTATAAGAAATTGATTCCCGCGCTTGAAAAATTCCCCGACGATATAATTGTTACGGCGGACGACGATATTTTTTATCAGCCCGATTGGCTAGAAATTCTTTACGACGCGCACTTGGAAAATCCCGACTGCGTCGTCGCGCATCGCACGCATCGAATCAAAATCGACACGCAGGGAAATCTTTTCCCCTACACCTCGTGGGATCATGAGACAAAATTTTCTGCGCCGCCGCCGAAATTATTTGGCACTTTCTTTACGGGCGGTGCGGGTGCTCTTTACAAGAAAAATTTTCTACATGCCGACGTTTTGAATCGCGAACTTTTTTTAAAACTCACGCCGCTCGCCGACGACATTTGGTTTTGGGCTATGGCAATTCTGAACGACACCAAAGTTGCCCTTCCGCCCGCCGCGCAACCGGATTTAATCTACGTCGACCTCGATACGCAGCTGATAGGTGAAACTTTATGGCACGGAAATAAAATCTACAACGATATTTATCTTCGACAAGTTACGGAACATTATCCCGCCCTGCTTGAAAAGTTGATTCGCGAGGCGGCGGAGTTCAAGCCGTATATTTCCGTTGTCTTGCCAATGAAAAATATCTCTGACGCTGATACTCGCCTTAAAAATATTTTCGTGCAGAGCTTTCCCGACTTTGAATTGATTTTTATCAATCTCGGCTCGCGCTTGGAGTTTCAAAGGTTGCCGACGAATTTTCGCGTCGTGAATTATCCTGGCGGCTCGCTTGAGGACGCGCTCACGCTCGGCTTGCAAAGGGCGGCGGGCGATTATGTCTTGTTCGCGGACGAGAATTCAACTCTTTTCAACGACGCGATAGAAAATCTTGCGCAACTCTCCAACGATTCAAAGGCGGATGTAATTCACTTTTCGGGGCACGAGAAGGACGCGAGGTTTATTGCTGACGATGCGATATCGTTTGAAACTCTCGCGCCGGTTTTCTTTGATGAGCCGAGACAAAGCCGCGCCGTGTTTTGGCTTAAGGGCAAGTTGAGTCGGCGGCTCGATACGAAAATTTTTAGGCGCAAGTTTTTGATTGAGCATGACATAAATTTTGCTGGCGGCACTTCGGAATTTTTATTTCACGCGCTGATTCAAGCGGAAAAATATTTGCTCGTGCCGCAAGCTTTTTGCAAGGAGTAAAATGGACAACAAAAAAAATCCCGACGACGCGCCGATTAAAATTCTCGACGCCTCTGAACATAAAGTCTTCCGCAGTAAAAAATTCGTCGACAGCGAAACCGCCGCTAACGAGGATAAAGAAAAGTCGGCGACGCCCGAACCTAAAATCAAAAGCAAACTCTCGCACGCCGAGACGAGCGGCATTGCGATTTCGGCAGTCATGCTCGCCTACAGCCTCGTCGAAGGTGACAAGCCGCTTTTCTTTTTATCGACGTCGCTTTTAACCTTCCTGCTACGCCCGATAATCGGAGGGCTTGCGGGCAAGCACAATCGCGCCGTACAAAACGCCCTGCACTCTTTCAGCGTGGTGCTATTTATCGGCGCGTTGCTTTTTCTCTTCCTATAAATTGGACAATTCATGCCTTGAAGGTTATAATTGACGCGCTAAAATTTAAATGAGGTGATAATTTTATGGAGACTAAAAGGACGGGTGACGTAGAAAAAGCCAAGCTCATTCGCGACGAGGACGACGAGAACGACTCTATAGTTGATGACGAAAAAGCCAAGCCCGCTCGCGACGACGATAACGACTCCGCAGTTGACGACGTGGAAAAAGCCGCGCCCACTCGTGACGACGAAGATAGCGATTCAGAAAAAGCCAAGCCAGCTCGCGATGACGAAGAAGAAGATAACGATTCCGCAGTTGACGACGTGGAAGAAGTTGCGTCTGCCCGCGAAGTCGATACTGCTGAAAAAGTTTCGATTGAAAAAATGATTGCCGACAATCGCGCAGATTGCAACGGGTGCGAGGCTTGCGCGAATATTTGTCCGAGAAAAGCAATTAAAATGGTTCGCGACGCGGAGGGCTTTGCCTACCCGAAAATTAATCCAGAGCTGTGTATAAAGTGCGGGCGTTGCAGTGAGATTTGCCCCGCGCTCAACTTCAAGCCGGAAACTATTTACGCTTTCCCGCTGACTTTCACGGCGATTCATTCCAATGAAGTTATCTTGCGTCAAAGTTCGTCGGGCGGCGTTTTTACGGCGTTAAGTGAATTTGTCTTGCGCAACAAAGGCGCGGTCTTCGGCGCGGGTTTCGATAAAAAGTGGCGCGTTCGTCATGCGGCAGTTAGAGAACTCGACAAGCTGAAAAATCTGCGCGGCACAAAATATGTCCAAAGCAAAATCGGCGAAGTTTATAAACAGGTGCGGACGGCACTCAACAGGTCGCTAGTTTTGTTCAGCGGGACGCCTTGCCAATGCGCCGGCTTAAAAAGTTTTCTCGGCGGTGATTTCGATAATCTTTTGACGGTGGAGGTAATTTGTCGCGGAGTACCGTCGCCCGCGCTGTGGGAAAGTTATATCGACCGGCTCGGCTACGCACACGACATTGCTAGCATCAACTTCCGCTCCAAACGCAACGCTTGGGGTCAGCGCATGGATATAAATTTCTTCGACCAAGAGCATATCTCTAGCTTAATCGGCAACAATATTTATGGGCGGCTGTTTAGGCGAAATTTGTCCTTGCGCCCGTCCTGCTCGGCTTGCAAATTTAAATTCCCGTACGGGCATGACGTCTTGACGATAGGCGACGCTTGGGGCGTTAAAGACTTCGCGCCGGAAATGTTTGACGAACGCGGCGTCTCGCTAATCCTCGTCCACACGCAAAAGGGCGCGAACGTTTTGGAGCAGGTAAATTTGAAGTTGCAGGAGGTCAAATTCACCGACGCGCTTAAAGAAAATCCATTCTTTATATCGTCCGCGCTTGCGGACTCGCGTCGCGAAAATTTCTTCGCTGAACTTGCCGACTCCAACGATTGGTATGTTATCATGCAAAAATATTTCGATAAGCGAGCGTTGCAGGAAACGCAAAGAAAGAATAAGGCGGCTTTTGAAGAGCGATTCGCGGAGATAACCGCGCAGGTTCGCAAAAAGTTCGCGAGAAATATTTTGGTCGTCTTCACGCCCGCGCACGAGAACGACCGAAAAAATTTGGGAATGTTTTTTGAGCGGAGTTTTAAAAATTGCGACGTGTACCTTCTTGAGCCAGGCAAAAATTCAGCGTTGGCTTGTACGGAAAATTTTTCGCAGATTACTTCCGAACTGAAAGACACCGCCGAGTTGTCAAGCTTTGTCAAACAGCGCAATATCACGGAAATTTTTGTCAAGCTCCCGTTGGACTTTGGAAACAACTCGCCCGCAATGATTGACTGGCTGAACAACTGCGGCTTGCCCGCGAAAACTTTTGCTCAAAAGTAACGACTTCCCGCCCGTGAATCATGTATTCATGCAATAGTTATTTGACAGTTTATGACGCATTAAATATAATTTATGCGTCGAATTTTTTTTTATAACTTCTGGGAGGGAAAATTTCTTAATGGACTTGTCGCAACTGTTAAATGACGTGAACGACTTTGTCTGGGGGCCGATAATGCTGGCGTTCCTCGTCGGCACGGGCATTTTCTTAACAATTCGCTTGAAATTTTTGCCCTGGATAAATCTTTGGTACGCAATCAAAATGATCATGCTACACAAGACCGAGAACAAGGGCGACCTGTCACCGTTCCAATCGCTGATGACGGCGTTATCGGCGACGGTCGGCACGGGTAATATCGTGGGCGTGGCAACGGCAATGGTACTTGGCGGACCCGGCGCGATTGTCTGGATGTGGATAAGCGCGGCGTTCGGGCTTTCGACTAAATACGGCGAATCGGTTTTGGCGGTCAAGTATCGCGAGACTAACTCGGTCGGCGAAATGGCGGGCGGTCCCATGTACGCCATGAAAAACGGTATCGGCGGCGCGTTCGGAAAATTTATGGCGGCGGCTTTTGCCTTCTTCGCGGTCTGTTCGTCGTTCGGTATCGGCAACATGACGCAGGCGAATTCAATCAGCTCGGCGTTCAGCTCGCTGGGCGTCTCGACGGAAGTCACGGGAATAATTTTGGTTGTCTGTTCGCTGGCGGTTTTGATTCGCGGCGTGCACTCAATCGGCAAAGTGTCAAGCTTTATCGTGCCGAGCATGGCGTTTTTCTATATCCTGTTCACGGTGATAATCGTCATTAAAAATTTTGATAACGTGCCGAGCGGCTTGGCTGTCATGTTGCAAATGGCTTTCTCGACTGAGGCGGTCGCGGGCGGCGTTGGCGGTTCAATGTTGACGGCAATGCGTTGGGGCGTAGCTCGTGGCGTCTTCTCGAACGAGGCGGGACTTGGCTCGGCTCCGATTGCGGCGGCGGCGGCTCGTACTGACCACGCCTCGCGTCAAGGTTACGTCAACATGACGGGAACTTTTTTCGACACGATGATTATCTGTTTTTTGACGGGCTTGGTTATCGCGAGTTCGGGCGTACTTGGCTCCGTTGACCCAGAGACCGGCAAGTTGATTTCTGGCGCACCGCTGACGATTTTGGCGTTCAGCACGGTTTACGGCGAGGGCGCGAAGTATATCGTCTCGGTTGCTCTTGCGCTGTTCGCTTACTCGACGATTCTTGGCTGGGAGTATTACGGCGAAAAATCTCTTGAGTATCTCGTCAAGGCTCGCCCCGTGATTATCGGCTACAGAATTCTTTTCAGTCTCATAACTTTTATCGGCGCGACGCAGACGCTCGACGTGGTTTGGAATTTCTCTGACACCATGAACGGCTTGATGGCGATTCCGAACTTGATTTGCCTCGTGATTCTCAACAAGGACATTGCCAACGAGTGCTTCGATTATCAAAAGAACTTTATCGCGCAAGGCAAGTGATTTGTTAAAAGTTTTTCCGCAGTCGGCGCGGCTGTGGAAATTTTTTTTTGCCTGTTGTAGAATAGCGCAAGGATTAAGAAATGGGAGGGAACGATTTGGCGAAATTCAAAGCAAAAAAATCTGCCGCGATAAAAATCTCGGCGTGCTACATGGTCAAGAACGCCGCGCAAGATTTGGCTCGCTCGCTTGAAAGTTTGGCAAAGTACGTTGACGAGATAATTGTCGTCGACACCGGCTCGACTGATTCAACCGTCGAAGTCGCTAAAAAGTTCGGCGCGAAAGTTTTTCATGAACAATGGCAAGATGATTTCTCGACGCCGCGCAACGTTGCAATTCGTGAGGCGACGGGCGATTGGATTGTCTTCCTCGACGCCGACGAATATTTTATAAACGGCACGGCGAAAAATCTTCGCGAAGTCATTAGGCTTGCGCAGAAGGCGAAGGCGCAAGGTATCAGCGTCAACCTTTTTAACGTCGACGCCGCCGACGACAACAAAATTATCAACAGCACTTATCTGCTTAGGATTTTTGAAAAGGCGGCGGGCGTTCGCTACGTCGGCAAAATTCACGAGGAAGTTTATTTGGGCGACAAGCCGCTGTCTCGCGCGTCGGCTCCCGCAAATCTTTTGACGCTCTATCACACGGGCTATTCAAAGACAATTATCCGCTCCAAGCTCGAACGCAACTTGAAACTTTTGCTTGAGGAGCTTGCAACTTCCGACGCGCCCGAACGTGTTTATGCTTATCTTGCCGATTGCTATTACGGTTTGGAGGATTGGACGAACGCGGAGAAATTTGCGCGGCTGGAGCTTGACGCGCGAAAAAATCCGTCGAATCGTCCCGTCAGGATTTTGATTGAGATTTTGGAGAAAGACCCTGCGCGATTTGAGGAGTGCTTTGAAATTTCCAAGCTGGCGGTCGCGCGTTATCCCAAAGTTCCAGAATTTTCCGCGCAGTTGGCTGAGTGTTTTGCACAGCGCGGCGAGTATCCTAAAGCGGCGGAGGAAATGAAACGCGCCCTTGCCAAAGCCAAAAATTACAAGGACGAGTTCGAGAACTCCAACTTCGACGCGAACAAGATTAAACTCGCGCAGGAGCTTATTGACAAGTGGAGCTTGCCGATTTCTCTTTGCTACATTGTCAAGGACGCCGCGCGGGATTTGGAAATTTCTTTGGCGAGCGTCGCACGATACGTCAACGAGATAATTGTTGTCGACACCGGCTCGACTGATTCAACGGTTGAAGTCGCTCAAAAGTTCGGCGCGAAAATTTTTCATGAGACTTGGCAAGACGACTTCGCCACGCCGCGCAACGTCGCACTCCGCGAGGCTAAAGGCGATTGGATTCTTTTTCTCGACGCCGATGAATTTTTTGTCAACGACACCGCAAAAAATCTCCGCAAGGCAATTCAGCTCGCCAAGAAAAATAAATTTCAAGGCTTGTCGATAAGTTGGATAAATGTCGACGCCGACAACGATAATAAAATTATCAATGCGGAACACGCGCTCAGGATTTTTGAAAACGCGCCCGGACTTCACTACGTCGGCAAAATTCACGAAGTCCCCTATATTGGCGACGAAATCTTGACTAATATCACGATGCTCGCGGACGATTTGCTGACGCTCTATCACACGGGCTATTCCGAGTCGATTGTCAAGGCGAAGTTTGAACGCAACTTGAAACTTTTGCTTGAGGAGCTTGCAACTTCCGACGCGCCCGAACGTGTTTATGCTTACCTTGTCGATTGTTATTACGGTTTGGGCGATTGGGATAATGCGGAAAAATATGCGCGTCTTCACGTCGAGAAGATTAAAAGTCTGAGCACTCGCCCGCTTAAAATTCTGTTGGACATTTTGTCAAAGACGCCTGCGCGGGCGGAAGATTATCTCGCGGCTCTTCAATCAGCGGTTAAAAATTATCCTAATGATCCCGAATTCTCGGCGAAGTTGGCGGAGTGTTTTGCCAAGCGCGGCGAGTATAATAAAGCCGGCGACGAAATTATCGACCTGCGATTGAGGAAATGCAAAAGGCTCTTGAGAAATTTGATAAACGCGACGGAACTTTTATTGATTCTGACTTCGACGAGAGCGCGGCAAAATCTGCGCGGGCTTTGATAGAGAGTTGGAGTAAAACAATTTCAGCGTGTTACATTGTTAAGGACGCCGCGAAGAGTTTAGAAATTTCTCTGGCGAGCGTCGCGCAATATGTCAACGAAATAATTGTTGTCGACACCGGCTCAACTGATTCAACTGTCGAAGTTGCTAAAAGATTTGGCGCGAAAATTTTTCATGAGACGTGGCAAAACGACTTCGCAACGCCGCGTAACGTCGCGCTCCGTGAGGCAAAGGGTGATTGGATTCTTTTCCTCGACGCCGACGAATTTTTTGCGAAGGATACCTCTAAAAATCTTCGGAAAGCGATAGAGCTTGCGCAGGAGAAAAATATCAAGGGCGTCCTCGTCAATCTGATAAACATTGACGCCGACAACGACAATAAAATTATCGGGGTAAGTCGCGTCCTGCGCCTCTATAAAAATGCGGCGGGCGTCCATTACGTCGGCAAGATTCACGAGCAAGTTTTTATCGGCAACGAACTTTTGACGACTTTGATGAAAGTTTCATTAGATTTGCTGACGCTTTATCACACGGGCTATTCCGAGTCAATTCACCAGGCAAAAATGGAGCGGAATTTGAAGGCGTTGCTTGAGGAGTTCGCCGTCACCGACAACCCCAAGAGAATTTACGGCTACCTTGCCGAGACTTATCACGCTTTGAAAGATTATGACAACGCGGAGAAGTACGGGCGGCTCGACTTTGACACGGGCGAAACTTTGTCTGATAACTCTACGCGAATTCTTTTGGACGTTTTGTCGAAGGAGCCGAATAAGCGCGACGATTACTTTAAGTATCTGCGCCTTGCCATTGAGCGTTATCCTAAAGTCCCTGAATTCTCCGTAAAGCTCGCGGAGGCTTTGGCGGAAAAGGAAGACTATCAAGCGGCGTTCGACGAAATAAATCGCGCGATTGAGAAATATAAAACGCTCAAAGAAAATAGCGTCGACTTAACCTTTGACGAGATGGCTTTAACATATTGCAAAGATCTTTCGTTCAAATGGGAGACAAAAATTTATGAGCAAAAGGCAAATCTCCCGCCCGAAGAAAAAAGTCGTGAAGTCAAAAAGCTGACAGAAGAATTGGTTCATGCAGTGGAAGTTCTTAAAGATAAAGAAAAAATCATTCGGACCTCAGAAAAAATTTTTGCAATTAAACCCGCCGAAGTGGACCCTTTTGAAAAAATCGCCTCCGTTTACAGCGACTACAAGTTAGATGACAAGCTAGAAGACGTTCTAAACTATCTTGAAAAAAATTTTCCGACGAGTTCTTATCGCTTGTTGTTGCGGGCGCGAAATGATTTTGATAAAAAAAATATACTCACCAGCATAAAACTTCTCAAGCAAGCTCTTGAACTTGACGACGGAACTTTTAGTCAAAAGATGGTTATTCACAATACGTTGGGGCAAGCCTATCGCTTTATCGGCGACGCGAAAACTGCTTGTGATTACTACAAAATAAATGCGACCTGTGACCTTAGCCAGCTTAAAGATTCTTCAAACTTCAGTAAGTTTCAACTAACTTGCCGCGAGGATTATCAAAATATGATTTTCAACTTGCACAATATCAACGTCAGTCGCGAGGAGCTTTTCCGTTGGATTCGAGGTTTCAATAAATTTTTCAAGGACGTTACGCCTTACAAGCACAACATAAAAAATCACGCCAAGCACAAAAAAATTCGCGTCGGCTATATTTCGCCCGATATAAGATTTCACGTCGTCACTTTTTTTACTATGCATTTCTTCAAGAGCTACGACAAGACGCGCTTTGAAGTTTACGCTTACGCCAACAATGAGCCGGATAAAGTCACGCGGGAGTTCGAGGCGGAAATTGATGTTCTGCGTATCATCTTGAATAAGTCAGCAAAAGAAGTCGCCGCGCAGATTATCAAAGACGAGATTGATATTTTGGTTGAGTTGGCGGGGCACAGTTCGGGCAATCGCCTTGACGTTATGGCGTACAAGCCCGCGCCGATTCAAATGTCGGGCATCGGCTGGTTCAACTCGACGGGGCTTGATACCATTGATTATTTTATCGCGGACAAATACACTGACCCCGAAGGTCTCAATGAAAAATTTTTTACGGAGAAGATTCTGCGCCTTCAACACAGCCATTTTTGTTTTGTGTGGCATGAATTTCCGCATATGGTTGCGCCTGCGCCCTGTCTAAAAAAAGGCTACGTGACTTTCGCGAGCTTCAATAACTTTCCAAAGGTCACGGATGAGATTTTGCAAGCGTGGGGGAAAATTTTAAATGCCGTGCCAAATTCGCGTCTCTATCTCAAGAGTTCGGCTTTCCACGAAAATTGCGGACTGGAGCTTGCCAAAGAGCGCATGACGGCGGCGGGCATTGACATTGAGCGCGTTGACTTTGAAGACTTCGAGCCGGATTACGCTCGTTGCTATGAAAAGGTCGACATTGCGCTTGACACTTTCCCTTATCCCGGCGGCGGCACAACTTGCGACGCGCTGTATATGGGTGCGCCCGTGATAACGCTGGTCGGCGAGCGGCACAATTCGCGCTTTGGCTATTCCTTACTCATGAACATGGGGCTTGAGGAGCTGTGCGCCTTCTCGATGGACGAATACATTCAAAAGGCGATTGATCTTGCCAACGATTGGGACAGACTGCGCGAGTATCATTTGACGATTCGCAGGAAAATGGAAGAGTCGCCCGTCATGAACGACACGATTTACATGGGCGAGTTGGAGGCGGCTTACGAGAAAATTTTCAACGCATGGATTAACAAAAAGCCCTTGCCCGACTTCCCGCAGGAGCCTGAACCCGTCACTCCGCAACTTTCCGATAAATATTTTGCGCGGGCTTTGGAATATTTGTCATTAGAAAAAAAGAGCGGCGGCAGTAATTACACGAGCCGTTTCGATTTAAAGCGCACGTTGTATTATGCCGAGCTTGCCGCGCAGTGTTCGTCGAATATTAACGCGAACATGCTTTTGACGATAGCCGACAGGAGATATTTGACGGACGACAATCTTGGCGCGTACGAGGCAATGCACAGAACGATTGAGCGGCTTTATCCGCCCTATGACGAGGCGAAGAATTATTCCAATAACGTGCTTGCGGAGTATTTTAGTAAAATGGCAAAATATTCGCTGGACAACGGTCGTTATATGGAGGCGTTGGAAAATTACGAGCGGGCATTTGACCTTTGCGAGAAACGTCAGCGCAAGCTTGAATACTACGACGCGATTTTGTTGACGTTGCATTTCTTGAACGTTTCGAGCGAAGACTTGGTCGCGCCGCATTTCGAGTATCAAAAGTTTTTCGAGGACATCAAGCCGTTCACGACTTATCACTGGCCGCATTCAAGGATAAAGGTCGGCTACATTTCTGGCGACTTCAAGAATCATGCGGCGTTCGCGGTTACCTTCGGGCTTATATCCTGCCACGACAAAAAGAAGTTCGAGGTCACCTGCTATAGCCGCAACAATGAAAATGACGCTTGCACAGAACTTTTCAAGAAAGCCGTCGAGCACTTCGTTAGCGTTAAGGATTTGACGGACGAGGAGATTGCGCAAAAGATTCACGACGACGAGATTGATATTGCGTTCGACTTGGCGGGGCACACGGGCTTTAACGGCTTGCCGGCTTTAGCGTATCGCCCCGCGCCCGTTCAAATTAGCGGCATTGGCTACATGTCGACGACGGGCTTAAAGGCGATTGATTATTTCGTCACCGATGAAGTGCTTGACCCGCCTAATCAAAATCGCGAGCAATATTTCAGCGAAAAGTTTTTGTACATGCCCGCGCAGTTTTGCTATTTCCGCCCCGAAAAAGTTCCTGCGTCAGAGGGCGCGGCTTGCGTCGAGAATAAGTACGTGACGTTCGGAACGATTTGCCGCTACTCAAAAATTACCGACGATATGTTGGCGGTTTGGAAGGTGATTCTTGAGCGCGTGCCCGACGCGAAATTGATAATGCGTGCGCAGGAATACATTAGCGACAAGACGGTCGACGAGCTATACAGCCGCATGAAGAATTTGGGCTTTGACATGAATCGAATTGTCTACCGCCCAGCACTCAACGGCGTCGATTATCTTAAGGCGATTAGCAAGATTGACATTATGCTTGACGCTTATCCGTGGGTGGGCGGCACGACCAATCTTGACGCGCTGTATATGGGCGTGCCCGTCGTCAATCTCTATGGCGAGCGGCATTCGACGCGCTTTGGCAAGAGCATTTTGGCGAGCGTCGGCTTGGGCGAGCTTTCAGTCGCTACCGTTGATGAATATATCGCCCGCGCAGTCGGACTTGCCAGCGATTTTGAGACGCTTGACCTTTTACATAAAAATCTGCGCAACATGTTCTTGAACTCCGACGCGCTCAATCCCGTTAAATATTGTCGGCGGCTTGAAAATAAATTTATCGAACTTTTAAAGACTGCGAGGTAATTCATTATGGAAAGAAGTTTTTCGATTCCGATTTCGAGGCGCGACCTGCTCAAGTTGGCGGGCGTGACTGCTGTTGGTGTTGCTTTGAGTGGTTCAAGTCAAGTTGAGGCGGCGGAAGTTTCCGGCGCGACGATTAAATATGCCGATAAAAAAATTCCGGTGCTTTACTCGGTCGACGTGTGCATTTGCGGCGGCGGTCCTTCGGGCACGGCGGCGGCTGTCAACGCTGCGAAGAACGGCGCACGCACTCTGCTGATTGAACGTGGCGTCGCGCTCGGCGGTCTTGGCGTTGTCGGTTGCGTCTATCCCTTCATGCAAACCCACGCGCCCAATTCCGACACTCCCTACCTTGTCGAACTCAAAAATCGTCTGCGCGAAAAGGGCATTGAACCTTTCGACGGCGTAACTGGTCAAACTTGGCACAATCCCGAAATTTTATGCCTGATTCATGACGAGATGTGCGAGGAAAGCGGCGTAGAAATTCTCTATCAAACGGTCGTGGTTGATTCGCTCAAGGACGGCGATAAAATTTCTGCGGTGATTGTTCAGACGATTGCGGGGCTTGCGGCGGTCAAGGCGAAAATTTTTATCGACGCGACGGGCGACGCTTACCTTGCCAGAAATGCGGGCGTCGACTATGAGCGCGGCTACGAAAAGACCGGCAACAATCAGCCCATGAGTTTTCGCTTTGAAATGGGCGGCATTGACTTAGAAAAACTCTATCATCATGTCGTTGTTGAGCTTGACGAGGATTGGTGCAAGTCGAAGTTGCCCTACTTTGAAATTGCGGAGGCAATGCACAGGAAACAGCGTTATAAGTTGGAGGCGTTGATGGCTCGCGGCGTCGAGACGGGCGAAATTACTCAAGACGAAGCCGAATACATGCAAGCCTACGCAATCATTGGCAAAAACGGCGTCATGAGCATGAACTGTCCCGAAATTCCCGTGAAGTTCAGCGCGACCGACCCCATTTCTTACAGCAAGGCGGTCACTTTTGGGCGCAAGATGATGCGCAACATTGCCCGCTATCTGATTAAGCACTTGCCAGGCTTTGAGAACGCTTTTATCAGTCGCGAGGCGGTCATGCTTGGAGCACGCGAGTCGTGGCGCATTAAAGGAAAATATTACATGGTCGAGGACGACTATCACAACCAGAGCCGTTTCCCCGACGCGGTTTGTCGCACGGCTTGGTTTATCGACGCGCACGGCGAGAAAGTCAGCGAGAAACTTCCGGCGGGCGGTTTTTATGAAATTCCCTACCGCGCACTCGTCAGCGATAAGGTTTCCAACCTGATTGTCGTCGGGCGTTGCATAAGCGCGAGCTTTATCTTGCAGGCGTCGATGAGGATTCAGCCGACCTGCGCGAGCATTGGCGAGGCGGCGGGCATTGCGGCGGCGTTCGCCCTTCAAAATAAAATCGCCGCGAATCAAATCGATTGGGCGAAAATTCCTGCGTACAAACGCTCTTACGTCAGCAAAGCTTGACACGCAAAAAATATTCTCCGTCGGAATTGCGGCGGAGTTTTTTTATCGACGCGCACGGCGAGAAAGTCAGCAAGAAACTTCCGGCGGGCGGTTTTTATGAAATTCCCTACCGCGCACTCGTCAGCGATAAGGTTTCCAACCTGATTGTCGTCGGGCGTTGCATAAGCGCGAGCTTTATCTTGCAGGCGTCGATGAGGATTCAGCCGACCTGCGCGAGCATTGGCGAGGCGGCGGGCATTGCGGCGGCGTTCGCCCTTCAAAATAAAATCGCCGCGAATCAAATCGATTGGGCGAAAATTCCTGCGTACAAACGCTCTTACGTCAGCAAAGCTTGACACGCAAAAAATATTCTCCGTCGGAATTGCGGCGGAGTTTTTTTTGTTAGCATGTTAAATTGTCCTTGCGAAGAAATTCGGTGGCGTTGCTTGCAAAATTCGCCCTTTGTGTTATCCTTTATAAACAAAAATTTTAAGGGGCGATTGAAATGTTGATTGACAACGAAGATAAAAATTTGGTCGAGAAAAAACTTTCTAGCGAGCCGATTTTCGACGGCGTTTTGTTGCACGTCATGAAAGATGAAGTCGAACTACCCAACGGTCATAAAGCGGTGCGCGAATGGATTAAACACCCCGGCGCGTCGGCGGTGATTCCGCTCCTGCCCGACAATCAAATTATTCTCGTGCGGCAATTCCGCTACCCCGTCGGCAAAGTTACGCTTGAAGTTCCGGCGGGCAAGCTCGACGTTGCGGGCGAAGATCCTATCGAATGCGCCAAGCGCGAACTTTCGGAGGAAACGGGCTACACTGCTGGCAAGTTTTGGAAACTCACGACGATTGCAACGACCGTTGGCTTTACTGACGAATATATTCACCTCTACGCGGCGAGCGACCTCAAGCCTGGCAAAATTCATCCCGACTCCGACGAATTTATCAACGTTGTAAAAGTTCCTCTGACCGCCGCATTGCAAATGGTCGAGAGCGGAAAAATCTTCGACGCGAAGTCCGCCGTCTCAATTCTGTTGCTCGCCAAGCAAGTTTTTCTTAAGAAGTCGGAGGCGATTTAATGTTTGATGATCTTGGCGGTTTCTTGATGAATTTGATTGCGGGCTTGCCTGGCATCGTCATTGCAATGACCGTTCACGAATATTCGCACGCTCGCGTTGCCTACGCGCTCGGCGATTTTACGCCGCGCCTTCAAGGACGCTTGACGCTCAATCCCGCCGCGCACGTCGACCCAATCGGGCTGTTAATGCTTTTTATCGTGCATTTCGGCTGGGCTAAACCCGTTCAGATAAACCCGCTGAACTTCAACAACCCGCGCCGCGATGATATTTTAGTTTCGCTTGCCGGTCCCGCGTCGAATTTAATCGTGTCGTTCGTCGCGCTGATAGTTTTGGTCATGCTGGCGAAGTTGGACTTCCCGCTGTCGGAGGGCGTGCTCGTCGTCTTCAACCTAATCATTATCTACAACATCAACTTCGCAATTTTCAACATGTTGCCAATCCCGCCGCTCGACGGCTCGCACATTCTCAGAAATTTATTGCCGTACAACTTGGCGCGGGCGTATGAACAGCTCGAACGCTACAGCTTTATCTTTTTAATCATAATCATTGCGACGCCCGTGCTTAGTTATGTCTTCGTGCCGTTGCAAAGATTTATCTTCGGCATTTTTCAAAGCATAGTGAACATTTTGCTTTAAAAAAGTCTATTGCCGTTGTCGAAGTCGTAAAGCGATTCGCACTCGTCGATAATCTCTTCAAGCTCCGCCCGCGCAGAATATTTTCTGACGTTGCGATAAAAATTTTCCCTGTGAACGACGACTGAACGAATGAATTGCGCCGCATAGTCTGGAAAAATTCCTTCCGCGTCGACGAGCCGCCAGAAGTTTTTAACGCTGTCCTCCGTCGCAACGTCGTACTCGATTCTGTGTAAAATTCTTGATAACTCTGCGCGAACTTCAGGCGTGAACATTGACTTCAACAGCGCAAGCTCCGGCATTGACCGCGACGCCCTCACCAACCAAAATTCTGTTTGTAAGTCGTCGTCGAAGTTGTCAAAGCCGCAATCAATCAGCCGCTCCAAGAGTTCGGGCGGCGCATTTTTTTTCAGCGGCAAAAGTTGCACTTCCTTATAAAACGACGCATAAAGCAACCGCTCAAATTCCGTGCGCGTGTAGAGCCGCGACACAATTCCCCCGAACACGCCGCGCATGAGCTTTTCTAAAACTTTCCAGTGGCGAATATTTCTGAAACTCGTCAGCCAACAGCCCGTCTGCTTTATGAATGTCGAAAAGCCCGCCGCAATGTCCTGCGGATTCGTCACGACCTCAAGCGTCAAGTCGCCGATAATCGCGTCGAAAAACTCCTCGTCAAACGGCAGGCGTTCTTCGCGATAGTCAAGCAGAAAAGTTTTCTCGTTAGAAAATTTCTCGGCGTCGTCCTCGTTGTTCGTGACAAAAAAAATTTCAGCCGCTGGGAATTTCTCGCGCAACGGCTCAAGATAAGCCGCGCTCTCAACGACCAATATCCGCTTGAAAAAATCCTCGCCCGCTATAAATTCCGTCAAGCTCGGTTTAATTTCTTCCATGTTTAAATCTCCGCAACTTTGAGCCGCTTAAATCATATTCTTTTCGTAGGCGTCGTAAAGGACTTTTAGCTCCTCAATCTTCGCGTAGATCTCGACTTGCAAGCCGGACGCCTTCGCGAACTCGCCCGCGTTCAGTGCCGTTATCAGTTGCGTGAACAGCGACTTCTCGTCGATTGAGTCCTTCGCAAGCGCGGCGCGGAGCAAGAAAATTTTATTCCAGTTGTAAGCGTCGAGGTCGGTTACGAACGCCGCCTCGATTTTTTTTGCCTTGCGAACAGTCTCGCGGAATTCGGGCAGGATTCGCGAAATCAATTCCGTTTTCCAACGCAACAAGGCTCCCTCGCGGAAGGCGTTAATAATTTTTTCTTCCAACGCGCCGCCGCTCGATATGACTTTGACTTTGTCGGGAAATTTTTTCAACGCCTCCATATTTTCCCAGACGGTTGCGGGCGGCTTGCCGAAAAGTTTATCGCGCTCCTCTTGCGTGAAGTCTTCAAAAACATCTTGCTCCGAACGGTACGCGCGATCTTTTTCAAGATAAAAACCTTCCTGCCCCGCCGACTTCGACAGCTCTGCCAAAAGTTCGGGCGTCTTGTGAGTTATCGCCGCCTTCACGCCGTCGAGGATTGCCGAATAACTCGCCGCTAAGACAAGATAAATATTCGTGTAGGGATTGCAACTGCGCAGTTCAAAGCGCGTTGCCATTGGATTTTCCAGGTCGCGAATCAAGCTTACAAGGATAGTCCGGTTGCGGCTCGGAATTTGCGGCGAGTGTCCAAGCGAAGTCACGATACAAACGGGAGCCTCAAAGCCAGGCTTTAATCTGTTCAGTGAATCATTGGTCGCGCTGACGAACGGATTGATGACCTCGTAATTTTTCAGCAAGCCCATTAACGCGCCGTAGCCAACCGCGCTCATGTAATCTTCAGCGGGAT
>CAMYWI010000003.1 GCA_947302675.1 uncultured Selenomonadales bacterium
GTTCGCAACCCGCGCTGACTGCGTATCTACTCGTCATGAATAATCTTTATCGAAATGAGTTGAGCAAATGAAAATTTCCGTGATTATCCCCGTCTTCAACGCCGAAAAATATCTGCGCGAGTGCCTCGAAAGTCTTTTGAACCAAACGTTCACGGACTTTGAAGTTATTCTTGTTGACGACTGCTCTACTGATAATTCAGTTACGATTGCCGAGAGTTTTTTTGAGAAATTCGGCGGGCGTCTCAAAATTATTTACCTTCCGAAGAACACGGGAAACGCCTCCATTCCGCGCAACGAGGGCTTGAGATTTTCACGCGGCGATTATATTTTTTTCATGGACAACGACGACTTGCTGATTAACACCGCGCTTGCGGAGCTTTATCGGCTCGCGGAAGATTTTCAAGCGGACGCCGTTTACATGGAGCGCGGCTTTCTTTTGGACGGAGAAAATATCACGGCGGCGACTTGGAATAAAAATGTTGCGAAGATTGATAAGCCGACGCTCGAAACTCAAGAAATTTCTGCGCGGGTCGAAAATTTTTTGCGGACGGGTTACGGCTGGGCACCTTGGACAAAATTTTTGCGGCGTGATTTTTTGATTGCTAACAAAATTGACTTCCCGCACGTGAAAATTTCTGAAGACGTGCTTTGGACGTTCAAAGTCATTTGCCTTGCGAGGAATTTCTTGCGCGTGCCCAATCAGCTTTATGTTTATCGTTCAGTTGAAAATTCTTGGTCGCGCGTCAACCGCGAGCCTGCGGACGAAATTAAATTCTGGCTCGACCCGCTCATCAAAGGTTTGGATTATCTGGATGAGTTTATGGACGAGTTGGATTTTTTTACTCAGAATCCGAATTATCGCTTTGAAGTTACGAATTTTTTTGTTAAAATGCAGGTTGCAGGAATGCTCGGCGCGTTGAAGAATTTAAACCGCTACGAACTTTACGAAATTATTCACAGCGAGTTTGACGGCAAACACGCCGCGCTTATCGCAAATCTGTTTGTCGTCATGAACTTTTATCGCGATAAATTTTTGGAGGTGAGATAATGGAGCTAAGCAAGGGACAAAAAATCCCGCTCAACGAAAATTTCCTTAAAATTAAGTTTGAACGCCCGAATTCTGCTCTTGAGATTGACACGGCGGCGTTCCTTACTCAAGCGAACGGAAAAGTTGCGGGCGACGATGATTTTGTTTTCTACGACAATAAAAATCATGTTTCTGGCGGCGTAATTCACAACAACGACGATTCGATTGATATTTATCTTGAAAAAATTCCACGACACGTCGAGAAAATTTCCCTGACCGCCACGATTTATGACGCCGACAAGCGCGGGCAAAACTTCAGCATGATTCGCGGCGCAGCCTTGAAAATTCTCGGCTTGTACGACGAGATTGCTACCTTCCCGCTCGAAAATTTCACCGTCGAGACCGCGATTGTGCTCGGCGAAGTTTATCGCTACAAAGGCAACTGGAAGTTCAACGCGACCGGCGCAGGTTTCAAGGGCGGGCTTGCCGCGCTCTGCAATGATTTTGGTATCGAAGTCAAAGATATTGCTCCGACTCCTCCTCCGCCGCCCGAACGTCCAAAAGTTAATACTCAACGCGAAAAATCTTCAACTCGCCGCGAAAAAATTAAAATCCCGCCGCCTCCAACTCGCGAAGAGCCGCCTCAACCTAAAAAAGTTGAACTGCGCAAGGGGCAGAAGGTCAATCTAACTAAAAAAGGCGCGACGCTCGGCGAAATTGTCATAAATCTTAACTGGAGCCAGCCGCAACAAAGCACGGGCTTTTTCAGCCGCTTTACCAATAGAGGAATTGATTTGGACTTGGCTTGCCTGTTTGAACTCAAGGACGGCACAATCGGCGCGGTTCAAGCTCTCGGAAACCATTTCGGCAGTCTGAATTATGCGCCCTACATTGCGCTTGACGGCGACGACAGGACGGGCGCGGTCGCGGCGGGCGAGACAATCCGCGTTAACGGCAAGTTCGCCGACAAGATTCGTAGGATTTTGATTTACACGTTCATTTATTCAGGCGCGGCGAATTGGGAAGAGGCAAAAGGCGTCGTGACCGTGAATTGTCCCGGCAGTCCCGAACTTATCGTGCGCATGGACGAATACGGCTCGCGCAAGCACACCTGCGCGATTGCCCTGCTTGAAAATGTCGGCGGGACGTTCAGCGTCGAAAAGGTCGTTGAGTTCTTCGACGACTCGGAGAAAATGGACGATGCCTTTGATTGGGGCTTGAGTTGGACGGTCGGCAGAAAGGATTAATGCGTAATGCGTAATTCGCAATGCGTGATGATAAAATTTTTTTGGGGAGGAATTTTTGATGGCAATCAGTTTGCAAAAGGGTCAGAAAGTTGACTTGACGAAGGGCAACCCCAGCTTGAAGAAAATTTTAATCGGGCTTGGCTGGGATACCAACAAGTACGACGGCGGCTTTGATTTCGACCTCGACGCGGCGGCGTTCCTGCTCGGTGCCAACGGCAAAGTCAACAGCGACGACGATTTTGTTTTCTACAACAACCTCAAGCACAAGAGCGGCTCGGTTGAGCACTTGGGCGACAACTTGACTGGCGCGGGCGAAGGCGACGACGAGGAAATTAAAGTTGACCTCAGCAAAGTTCCCGCGAATGTCGAGAAGATTGACTTCACGGTCACGATTTACGACGCCGACGCTCGCAAGCAGAAGTTCGGGCAGGTCGAGAACGCCTATATCCGCGTGGTCGACGACGAGACCGGCAAGGAACTCATTCGCTACGATTTGGGTGAGGACTTTTCTGTTGAGACGGCTGTTGTCGTCGGCGAGATTTATCGCAACAAGGGCGAGTGGAAGTTCAACGCAATCGGTTCCGGTTGGAGCGGCGGCTTGGCGGCTCTCGGCAGAAATTACGGCGTCAACGTGTAATCAATCATCACTTTTTATCTTTACCCCTCACGCGAGGGGATTTTTTTTACCCGTTTTACAAAATTCGTTATTCTGAATTTCGTAAAATGAATCTCCAAACGGGCAAAATTTTTGAGTTTGAGCCGTCAAAACCGTTTCAAAGCAAAATTTTTGTGTTAAAATCAGTTTGAAAGGAGATTTTGACTTTGAAAATATTTTTTTCGGCCGGCGAGGCTTCAGGAGACGTTCACGGCGCGTCTTTGGCTCGCGAAATTAAAAAAATCGCTCCCTCAACCGAACTTTTGGGTTTCGGAGGAAATTTAATGGCGGCGGCGGGCGTCAAACTCGTGCGAAACTACAAAGACTATAACGTTATGGGCGTCGTCGAGGTTTTGATGAACATTCGCCGCATTTTTAAGCTTTTAAATGACTTAACAGAAATAATTCGAGAAGAAAAGCCCGATTTGCTCGTTCTGATTGATTATCCTGACTTCAACTGGCGATTGGCAAGGAGTGTTAAAAAATTCAGCGTAAAAATTCTGTCGTACGTGCCGCCTTCAGCTTGGGCGTGGCGAAAAGGTCGAGCCAAAGACTGCGCGGCGGTTGCGGACGTGTTTATCGCGATTTTTCCATTTGAGTTGCCGGTTTACGAGGCGGCGGGCGCGAAAATATTTTTTTTAGGCAATCCATTGGTCGATACGGTTAAAACTTCAATGTCAAAGGTCGAGGCACGAAAATTTTTCAACGTCAAAGAGTCGGAGAAAGTAATTTTGCTAATGCCAGGCTCTCGAAAGCAAGAAATCAAATTGCTATTGCCGGAAATGCTCGCCGCGACGAAACTTTTACAGCCCGCGAAATTCTTCCTGCCCGTCGCCGACAACGTAGAAAATTTGATAGAAATAGGCGACTGCGATATAAAACTGGTAAAATCTGTGCGAAGATACGATTTAATGAGCATTGCGGACGCGGCAATCGCGACTTCGGGGACGGTCGTCCTTGAGGCGGCACTTTTAAACCTGCCGTGCGTCGTTTTATACAAAATGTCTCCTATAAACTTTTTTATCGCAAAACTTTTTGTCGACATAAAATTTTTCAGCCTGCCGAACATTTTAGCGAACGAAAAAATTCTGCCAGAACTCCTTCAAAGTGACGTGACGCACGAAAATATCTCCGCAGAAGTCCTAAAAATCCTTGACACCCGCGCAGATTATGTTAAAAAATTACAATCGGCTTGCCAAAAACTCGGCAAACCGGGCGCGGCGGCTCGCGTCGCTCAAAAAATTTTAGAAACGGCAGGTGACAAAGTTTGAAATTTGATTTACAATCATTCGCGTAAGATGCTTTGAAAAATCAGACGTCTAATCAACTTCGCAAGGGCATTCGTTCCTTGAAAAAGAAAATTGCTCTTCATCAAAACAAAATTGAAAATCCTGCTAAGTATTGCGATGATTGGAATTTAAAAGATGAGCGCGGTCAAAACGGCTTGATAAGGCATTGGCAAAAAGAAATTACAGATTCGGAAGAATCAATTCGTAATCGTATCGAAGAGCTTAAAGAAAGGGGAGAAAATTATGAGTAAAAAGCTAAGTGCCGCCGAAATGAGATATGTAATTTATCGTGTAGTCAAGAATGGCTATGAATCTATTTCCGAAGCGAAAAATGATCCCTGCGAATTTAATGACGGAAGAAAAATGGCTTATTACGAAGTTTTGGATACGATTTATAATCAGCTTGGCATTTACGAGCAAGATACTAAAAATTTCGGCTATACTGAGAACTGGGATAAGCCTTTTTTTGCTAAATGAGAAACTATAAACGACTTTTAATCTACATAAAGCCCTATTTAGGACGATTTGGGCTTGCAATTATCTGCATAATCATTGCGTCGGGCGCGAATTTGTATCTTCCGTGGATAATTAAAGACATGATTGACAAAGTACTCGCCGAAAAAGATATGGCAATGCTGAACATAATTTCGGTCAGTATCGTGGTCGTCTTCGCGATTCGCGGCTTTTTTTACTATTGGCAATCGTATTTGGTGTCGTATATCGGTCAAAGAGTGGTTGTCGACGTGCGCGAAGTGATGTTTAGGAAATTTCAGCGAATGCCAATGGCTTATTTCGACAAACACCAAACCGGCGAGACAATGAGCTATTTAACAAACGATGTCGGCGCAATTCAATCGGCATTGGTCGATAATTTAATCGAAATGTTCACGGAAAGTTCGGTTTTGGTCGGCTCAATCGCGATGATGTTGTATTTGGATTGGAAATTAACGCTCTTGACGCTGATAACCGTCCCGCTCGTCGGCTCGGCAATGCGAATTTTCGGCAAAAAAATAAAATCGTCAAGCCGCGTAATTCAAGAGAAATTGGCGGATATAACGTCGCTTTTGCAGGAAAGTATCTCGTCAATTCGAGTTGTAAAGTCATTTGTACGAGAGAATTACGAGATAGACCGTTTCCGCGTGGAAAATGAGCTGAATTTCAAGGCGACAATGAAAAACGTCCAGCAAACGAGCCTTTTAACGCCGACGGTTGAATTTTTAGCGGCGGTTGCGGTAACTTTAATCGTTTGGTTCGGCGGATATGAAGTCGTCAACGGAATCATGTCGGCAGGCGCGTTGGTCGCGTTTTTAACGTATGCGGTCAATCTCGCCAACCCCGTCAAAAGATTGTCGCGCATTTACGGAAAGTTGCAAAAGGCAATGGCGGCAATCGACAGGATTTTTGGCGTGTTGGATTTAAAAGAGACCGTCAACGACAAACCAAATGCTATTGAACTTCCGCAAGTCAAAGGCAATGTCAGCGTCGAAAATGTGACTTTCAGCTACGACGGAACCCATAACGCACTGGAAAACGTGAGCTTTGAAGTTAAATCGGGGCAAATGATAGCGTTCGTGGGACCGAGCGGCGCGGGCAAGTCGACCATTGCGAATTTAATTCCGCGCTTTTACGACGTGACGAGCGGCGCGATTAAAATTGACGGCTTCGATATTCGCGACGTAAAAGTTGATTCACTGCGCGAGCAAATCGGCATTGTGCCGCAAGAGACGTTGCTATTTTCTACAACGGTTATGGAAAATATCAGATACGGGCGGCTTGACGCGACGGACGACGAAGTTATCGCGGCGGCAAAAGCTGCCAATGCCGATAAATTTATTCGCGACCTGCCGGAAGGCTATCAAACTAAAATTGGCGAGCGCGGACTGAATTTGAGCGGCGGACAACGTCAACGCATGGCTATTGCGCGAGCAATGCTGAAAAATCCGCAGATTCTGATTCTAGACGAGGCAACTTCAGCTTTAGATACCGAGAGCGAAAAAATTGTTCAATCCGCGCTTGATGAGCTGATGAAAGGGCGCACAAGCTTTGTAATAGCGCACAGATTGAGCACGATTTTTGCGGCTGATAAAATTTTCGTCATTGACAAGGGCAAAATTTGCGAATCAGGCACGCACAAGGAGCTTTTGGAGCTAGGCGGCGTCTACAGCAACCTTTATAACATTCAATTCAGCAATCTTTAATCAAAATCCAATGACAAAATAATTTTGCGTGGTATAATCGGGAAAAATTTAAGGAGTGATTGTTATGAAGAAACTTTTAACAGGGCTTTTAATCGGCGCGTTCGTGTTCGGCTTGGGCGCGGCGGATATTCAACCCGTCAGCGCGTCCTCGTCCAAAGACTACAAAGAAACTAAGCAGAAAATCGACAAGGCTAAGGAAAAAGTCGACAAGACGCAGGATAAGTTCGATAAAGACGGTAAAAATCCGCCCGAACCGCCTAAAGACTCCAACGGCAACCCGATGCCGCCGCCTGACAAAGATAAAGACGGTAAAAATCCGCCTGAACCGCCCAAAGATTCAAACGGCAACCCAATGGCTCCGCCTGACAGAAATAACGGCGATAACTCCGACCGCCCCGAACCGCCCAAAGATTCTAACGGAAACCCAATGGCTCCGCCCGACAGAAATAATAATAAATAAACTCTGCACGGCAATAAAAAACCCCTCGATTTTTAGTCGGGGGGAATTTTTTTAATCACTTTGCCAAATCTTGTCGCTCAAAATGTCAATGCAGGAAATTTTCCCGTGCGTCATGAAAGAGCCGGTGTCCATTAGCGTAATTTTATTCGGAAGACGAATCGGATAATACCAATCGCGCTTGATAAACGGCGTCGGCGTGTGCCCGCAAATTACGTGCGCCGCGCCGCGATAGCCATTGTAAAATTTCTCGCGAATCCAGAGCAAATCCTCTTCCTCTTGTTTTTCAAGCGGCTTGCCAGGATTTAAGCCCGCGTGAACGAAAATATATTCCTCGCCGCCAACCGTCATTTGATGATAATACGGTCGGTCGCTGATAAATTTCAGTGCGCGTTCAAAAGCCGTCGAATCTTTCTCGCGCCAAGCCTCGAACTCCGCCTTAGTCTTGTTTCCGCCGTTCGGGAGCCAAATGTAACCCTCCGTGCCGCCAAACGCGTAATAATACCACATCATCTGCTCGTGATTGCCGCGCAGGGCGATAACGTTCGGCTTTTCGCTCATTTCCATTGCCCAACGAAAGCAACGCATGTTTTCTTCGCCGCGATCTATGTAGTCGCCCAAAAGAATCAGAAAATCTTGCCGCTCGTCAAAATTTATCTTGTGGAAGAGCGACAACAGCCGCGTAAATTTCCCGTGCATGTCTCCGATTGCCAAAATCCGCCGATAATTCATGTCGCGCCTCCGCTCAACTAAGCGTTTCCGTCTCCTGCGAAAGAATCTCTGTCAGTTGCGTTTTTAATTCGGGAATTTCTTGCGTCAACGTATTCCACATGCCTTCCAAATCAACATGTTCATACTCATGAGCATGGATATTGCGCAAACCTTTTATCGCGTTCCAAGTGATGTTTGAATGAATTTCTTTGAAATCTTCCGAAAGGCGCGTTGTCAGCTCGCCGATTTGGATTATACACGCACTGCAAGACAGCTGAAACGCATCGTCCTTGCGATAATCCTCGAAATCGGGACCAAATCTTCTTATAAACGTTTCGATTTTATCGCAGTAGTCCACTATCTTTTGAATCACAATTTTGTTTACATCACGATTTTTTTTCCTCATAAAGCAACACCTCGTCTTCCTTAATCGCCGACAAAAAATCTTTATCGGAAATGCCCGTCGTCACAACGTCAACATGACAGCCAAATTCGTCTTCCAAATCATAGACGAAACCGAAATATTGAATCATGCCACGTATTTTTCCGCGATCAATGATAAAATCAACGTCGCTTTTGTCGTCCGCCTCGCCGCGCGCGTAACTCCCGAACAACGACATGCGCTTAACCCCATATTTTTTAGCTATCGGAATGCTTTTCGCTCGAATCGTTTCAATATCGTAAACCATTTTCCTCGCCGCCTTGCAGATAATTTCTGTGCAGGATATTTCTGTCAAGGGAGCAATTTTCCTGCCTTACTTCCAAGTGTTCTCGCCGCCGACAAAATTATTTTCCGTGTCCCAGTCGGAAGGCATACCCTTTGCAAAAATCACGGGCTTTGTACAATTCTCCTTAACAAATTTTGCGACCGCGCCCAAATTTTCCTCGTCCAAGCCGCCAAAGCCGCGCGTGCCCATTACAACCAAATCATAATCGCTTGCCGCGTTGACAATTTCCTCCGCCGTCTCGCCAACCTCGACACGAATTTTAACTTCAATCTCGTTGGGCACGACGCGCCGCAGGTCATTTAAAAATTCGTAGGCGGCGGCGTTGAGTTCGGAAGGAATATAGCCGATCATGCTCACCTGCTCGAACGCAGCAATGTCTTTTTCTATCTCGACGCACATCATCAGCGTAATTTCCGCGCCCCAAGCCTCTGCAATGTCAATCGCGTGCAACAACGCCTTGAACGCTTGCCCAGAACCGTCTGTCGGTACCAAAATACTTTTTATCGAACCGTCTGACTTCAAAACTTCTGGCGGCGCGTCGAATCGCTCCAAAATCTCGCCTTGAATCGACTTTATCAAATCATTGCGGCTTGCTTGGAACTTTAAGCTTAAAAAAATCGCCACGATTGCGACGTAAATCATGAACGCGCCGACTTCCGAACTGATTTGCGACAAACTCGCGCCTCGCTGAATTATATCGCGCGTGAAATGGAATTCCCACGTCAACGGGAAGATATGCGACGCTGTGACGACCCACGACGATAAATGCGACAGCGGAGAAGTCACGCCGCCGAGAATAAAGCCGCCCGGAATAAATAAGATCATGCGACTTGAGGCAATGCCGGGATTTTGCGCCGTCCAACCGATTAACACGCTCATCATGCCTAACATTATCGCATAGACGATTTGAATCAATAAAAAATCCAAAATTCGCCCGCTGAAAACCAAATCGCCCCAAATTCTCAAAATCGCCAGTCCAAAAAAAAATGACACGACCATACACGCCGAGTACGGCAACACGCGCCCGATTAAATCCCAAGCAGTTCCGTCAATCAGAATTTTGTCGAGTTGTTTTGTCAGTCGCAGGCGCGGCACCATGCCGATTGTCGCGAAGACAAAGAACATTGACCCGAAGAAAAACAAAAAGCCCAAAGTCTGCGTGTTCGACGTGGAGCCGGCGGGGTTGAATAAATTTCTGTCGTTGAGCACGAGTCCGCCGCTTGAGTTGCTCGCCATCGCATTGTTAATCGCAATCAGTTCGTTCATCGCGGATTTTATGTCGGCAGTCTGCGCGGTGTTCGAGTTGTCGTAGAAAATTCCGACGGGCGACGAAGTTCCGCTGTAAAAATTTTTCTCTAAGCCTTCGGGAAGATAAATCACGGCGTCCGCCTCGTCACGATAAAAAAGTTCGTCGACATTCGCGGGCACGTTCAAAACCGCCTTAACGCTCATGTATTCCGACGAATCAATCTGCGTGATAAATTCGCGGCTGTAGCGAGAGTTGTCGAGGTCGACGACGATAACGGGCGCGTCTTTGGCGAAGTTGCCCGCGAGCAACACGCTCAGCACGATGCTGATAATCATCGCGACGGTCAAGCAAACTTTTTCGTAGGGCATACCCTTGCCGCTGAACAGAAATTTAACTTCGTCCTTAAAACTTTTCACAAAGCCCATAATCAAAACTCCACCGTCACGGTTTGTCCCGTCAAAACACTTTCCGGCTCGTCAATGTAGATTCGCACTTGGAACGCCGATAAATCCGCTTGACCCTTCTCGCGCGATTGCTTTAAGTCGGCGAAACCTGGTGCTTGCGTCAGCAGTCGGATTGTTCCGCGAACTTTTTTATCGTCCGCGACCGTTCGGCAAAAAATTTCGTCGCCCTCGCGCAGATTGACCGCTTGATCTTCCGAAAGATAAATGTCGTAATAAATTCGCCGCGTCTCAAGCAAAATCACCGGCGAGTTAGGAGAAATCATTTCGCCTTGCTTTTGGAGTATGGATAAAATTTTCCCGTCTTCGGGCGCGTGCAAAGTTAATCGCGACTTCGCAACCTCAAGCTCCTTTAATTGCACTTCCAACATTTTTTCTGTTGAGTTAATGCCGCGACGTCGTATTGAATATTTTCTGCGGACGCTCGCTCCTGCGCGATTGTCGGCAAGCTCAATGAATCGGTCGCGCCCGTGTCCGTCACGCCCGCAAGCAGTCTGTCCAAAAGTTGCTGTTGAGTTTGAACGTTCGCCCGCGCCACGTTTAAAGTCATCGTCGCATCGTCGAGTTGCGCCTTTGCGATTGCGCCTTCCTTAAATAAATCCGCTTTGCGCCGATAATCGAGTTCAGCGTTGGAAAGTGTCGCTTGCGCTGAGGCGACTGCGCCGCGTTGGCTGTCGATTTGTCGGAAAGATTGTTGCTCGTCGTTGTCCGCGCGGACTAAATTTACTCGCATGTTGCCCGCCGTCGAATTGATTTGCGCGTCGAGCTGTGCGATTTGCGCCTTGAGTTTTTCGATTGATAAATCTGTGTCGGTCGGGTCGATTTGCATGACGACTTGCCCCGCCGTGACTTCTTGCCCTTCGCGAACCGCCTCATTTATCAGCCGCCCGCCCACCGAGTCGAACGATAATTTTATTTGCTCCGCCGTCAAAATGCCGTCCTTTTTCTGCGCGGCGAGAAACACTGCGTCGTTGCCGCGATACATCAAAACTACGCCGCTTATCAACAACAGCGCGATAAATAAAATTCCCGCCCGAATTGCTTTGCGTCTTGCTCCCATGAATTTTTCCTCCATTAAAATTCGTTTGAGCTATTTTAGCAAATCGGCGGCGGGCAATGTAATAGCCGTTCAAAATTTTTTAGAACCCAAAGATATTTTTAATCCTGTCGGTAAAAGAATTTCCTTGCGGCGGATTCTGTCTCCTACTTCTTGCTGAGCCGTCAAGCACGCCGTTATTTTTTATCGCCTTGAGCCAAGCCGGTAACTCGTTTAAAAGCCGCGAGTAAAGCTCCGCGTTCGGAACGGAACGAAAATCATCGAGCGCGAAAAAATTTGCGTTGTCGACGTAGCGACCGTCCATCGTGTCGAACTTTTCAAGAATGCCGTAATTTGAACCGCGTACACCGACGAACTGCCAAAAAATCGGCAAGTACGACGCCTCAATCAAAAGCTTTTTAATCTGCGCGGTCTCGTAAATGCCGCCGTCAGTGATAAAGACGACGTAGGCGGGCAAGTTGCTCGTCTCATATTCGGCGATAATTTCTTCCATAACTTCCGGCTCATTATTCATGCCGCCGAGCTTACTCCGCAAATTTTTCCAATCGTCGGGAACGGCTTGCTCATAATTTTTCATGTTGACGGCGGGGCGACGTGCACAGTGACTGCCATAAAACCAAAAGTCAAGCTCGCCGTCGTCATCGAACTGCACAGCAACGGGCAAAACTTTATTGACAATCTCTTGAACAGTGCCGTCCTTGTAACTGTTGTGCATTGAACCGGAAATATCCAAGACTAGCGCGACGCGAGCCACAACGTCCAATAGATTTCTCTTTTCCAACTCGACCTTGAGCGGCTTGACCAGAGAGATTAACTTCGGCGCACCGTCTTGAATTTTTTTCTCCAGAGAGATTTTTTTAGGTTGAGGCGGTGGAGCGGGAGCCTCGTCTTTAATCTCTTCGCCGCCGTAAAATTTTAAAAGCGCGTCGAGTCCGCCGTTGAAGCCGCGTGCCACGACGTTAAAACGCCAGCCGCCCTTGCGATAAATTTCAAGCGACGTGATAGCTTTTTCCTGTTCAAAGTTCGCGCCGACAAACTCCGCAGAAATTTGGTCGCCGATAAAAATTTTGTGCGAGGAAATTTCACGCATGACGCCCGCGCCGTCAATCGAACCAGTGAACACGAGCTTTTGAATTGTTGTCGGCAAGTCGTTAAGCTTAATTGTAAACTCCATGCCCGAAGGAATTTCCGCGCCAGTTATCTCACCTGCGGGCGAGCTTAGCTGATTATAAAAAATCATATAGCGGTCGTCGGAAAGTTTGTTATCCGCGTCGACGCCAAAGCAACAAAAATCGTAAGTCGCCGCGCCTTGAATCTGCAACTGAACCTTTAGCGGGCGATTCAAATCAAAATATTTTTCGAGCTTGTCGCGCGTGCCGCGTTCAGCAATCATTTTCAACACCTCCGCGAGTATTCTATCATGCCGCGCAGATTTTAGACAGTGATTTTGTCTTTGAAGGCGGCGAACTTTTTCTCGCCAATGCCGCGCACGTTTTTAATCTCGTCAATGGATTTGAACGCGCCGTTTTGCTCGCGGTAGTCGATAATCCTCTGCGCGAGCGCGGGACCAATGCCCTTGAGCGTGGCGAGTTGCTCAGCGTCGGCGGTGTTTATGTTGACACGGTCGGCGTCGGAAATATTTTGCGGCATAAGGAAAATATCTTTGGTGGGAATGCTAACGTGTTGCCCGTCGGTGAGGGGCGCGGCGAGATTAATTGCGTCGGCGTCGGCAAAATCAGTCAAGCCGCCCGCCGCGTTAACCGCGTCAGCAAGTTTCAAAGTGCCGTCGTCTTCAAGTTCCACGACCGAAATATTTTTGACTTGCCCCGAAATGTAGACGTTGATTTTTTTGACGGGCGGCGCAGGCGGCGGAAGGGCGGGCGTATCGTCGACGAGTCCGATTAAAAACAAAATCGCCAACGTGAGTAGCGAAACTATTCCGAAGGCGATTAAAAATTTTTTCTTAGTCATCATAAGAAACGGGCGTCACGTCGAAAATCGGCGCGAGGGCTTTCATTTCGTCAAGGACATTTTGCGGAATCGGATTATCGACGGTCAAGACCATTAAGTTCCTGCCCTCAATCTCCGCCTTGCCGACCTGCATACTGGAAATATTTATGTTGTACTTGGCGAGGAGCATACCAACCGCGCCGATAACGCCGGGGCGATTGATGTGCGGGCAAATCAAAATGCGGGCGTGCGGGTCAACGTCGACGCGGAAATTATTTATCTCGACAATGCGCCCCTCGTTGCCGAAAAGCGTACCCGTCACGATATTTCCGTTCGCCGAGACCGTCACAAGGTTAGCGAAGTCGCGCGAGATACTGGATTTAATTTCGGAAAGGTGAATGCCGCGCTCCGCCGCCAAAATGTTCGCGTTGACGAGGTTGACGTTGGTATCAAGCGCGGAACTCAACATGCCTTTAAGGACGGCGGTCGAAATCAAACTGGAATTCATGTCGGCGATTTTGCCGTTGACTTTGACTTGAACGCTGGAAATCGGATCCTTGCTCATGCCAGTAACGGTTCTGCCGAGACGTTCTCCCAAATCGAGATAAGGCGCGAGTTTTTCCAAGACGTGGCTGGGAATATGCGGCAGGTTGACGGCGGTCGCGACGGGGCGATTGTTCAGCGCGTCGATAATCCCTTTGGCAACGTCAACCGAAACGCCGATTTGCGCCTCAACGGTCGAGGCTCCCAAGTGCGGCGTCAAAATTATATTCGGCAAATTTCTAAGCGGCGAGTCTTCGGCAAGCGGTTCGTTCTCGAAAACGTCAACCGCCGCGCCCGCGATAAGTTTTTCCTCAAGCGCGGTCGCCAAGTCTTTTTCATTGATAATGCCGCCGCGTGCGCAGTTAATCAGTCGAACGGTCGGTTTCATGAACTTCATCTGCGCGAGCGAAATCATATCCTTAGTCTTATTCGTCAGCGGCATGTGCACGGTGATAAAATCTGCGCGGCGGAAAAGTTCGTCAAGTTCAAGGAGCGCGACGCCGAGAGATTTAGCACGCTCCTCGCTAACAAAGGGGTCGTAGGCGATAACGTTCATGTCAAAGGACTGCGCACGCTTTGCGACGCCCGCGCCGATTTTGCCAAGCCCGATAATCGCCAGAGTCTTGTTGCGGAGTTCGACGCCGACGAATTTTTTTCTGTCCCAACCGCCGCTGTGCATAACTTGATTGGCTTGCGGAATGTTGCGACTGACGGCAAGCATCATTGCAAAAGTATGCTCGGTCGCGGCAATCGTGTTGCCGTCGGGCGAGTTGATAACGATAATTCCGCGCTCGGTTGCCGCTTGAATGTCAATGTTGTCGACGCCGACGCCCGCCCGTCCGATAATTTTTAAATTCGCGGCGCGTTCCAAAACGTCAGCGGTAACTTTGGAGGCAGAGCGAACAATCAGCGCGTCGAATTGCGGAATAATCTCCAAAAGCTCGTCGTGAGAAATTTTATCGCGAACCTCGACGGCGAAATTCTTTTTAAGCAACTCGATACCCTCGTTGGCAATGCCGTCGGCGGCGAGAATTTTAAACTGGTTCATTTTGAATCAAGCTCCCTTTAAATTTTTATCAACAAAATCCGTGTCCAAAACTCTGTGAACTTCCTCAAGCGTCGTCAAACCTGCGCGGACTTTTTCCAAAGCGTCGTCCTGCAAAGTCTTCAAGCCGCTTTCGAGCGCGGCGGCTTTAATCTCGTCGAGGTCGCGGCTGTTCCGAATCAGATTGCGCAGATTCTTATCGACGCTCAAAACTTCGTGAAGGGCAAGCCGCCCGCTGTAACCCGTGCTCCTGCATTCCGAGCAACCTTTTCCGCCGCAGTGTGTGCAAACCTTTCTAACCAAACGTTGCGCCACAACTCCGTTAAGCGTCGCCGCCAAAAGGTAAGGCTCCACTCCCATTTCCAACATGCGGAAGACTGCACTGCACGAGTCGTTGGCGTGGAGCGTCGTTAAAATCAAATGACCCGTAAGCGCGGCGCGTACCGCGATTTTGGCAGTCTCGGCGTCGCGAGCCTCCCCGACCATTAAGACGTTGCAATCCATGCGCAACATCGCCCGCAAGCCCGCCGCGAATGTCAGCTCCGTTTTCTCGTTGACTTGTACTTGTGAAATTCCTTCGACGTGCTGTTCAATCGGGTCTTCGAGCGTCATTATCGAACGCGACGGCTGATTAAGTTCGCGCAACACCGCGTAAAGCGTCGTAGATTTTCCAGAGTTCATCGGTCCCGTTAAAATTATCATGCCCGCCGCCGCGCTTATCATTTGCCGAAAAATTTTCTCGTTCGCCGCCGTGAAACCTAAGTCTTTTATGTTGTGAAGTTTCAAAGACGAATCGAGCAAGCGTACTGTCAAAGACTCCGCGCCGTCCGACGGCATACTCGCCACGCGCATTTCCACGTTGCCGAATTTGATTGCTCCGTCCAATGGTAAAAATGCGGCAGTTGTATCCATTCGCGCCAGGATTTTTATTCGTGAAGTCAGCGGCTCCGCCAAGTGCATTGGCAACGGCTGATGAAGTTCCTGTAAATGTCCGTCGATTCGATAGCGCACGCGCAGAGATTTTTCAAACGGCTCAATGTGCAAATCTGACGCCCGCATTTTTATCGCGAATTCGAACAGCAAGTTCACAAGCTCCACGATTGCCCGCGAAGAACTTCCCGCGAAATTGTGCCGCTCCATATGAATCAACTTTCTAAGCCGCTCGTCGAAGTCGGACATAAATTTTCCTCCGTAAAATTTTGAAACGCAACGGGTAATTGATTAGCAGAAGGGGCGACATGGACGCCGCCCCACGACCCGAACGCTTGCACCGCAAGCCTTCGCCCTTTCAACAGGATGTTGAAGCGGCGAGCCCTTTTTCTTTTGCTTACTTTTCTTTTGGGGCGGCAAAAGAAAAGTAAGTTTAACATGCAAAAGAAAGTATGAAGTTATTTCGCGCCCAAAAGTTTTCTAAGCGTTTGCTCCATGACTTCCATATCCGGCAACTCTCCCGTGAACAGCCGATAGGATTCTTTGCCCTGCAACAGCAACATCGACATGCCGTTAAGCGTCGGCAAGCCCAACTCCCGCGCAGTCTTGAGGAATTTCGTTTCTTCGGGATTGTAAACTATATCGTAGACGAGTGCGCCCTTTGGCAAAAGTTTCAAATCGACGGGCGGCATGTCGTCCATATCGGGGAACATGCCAAGCGGCGTCGTGTTTATCAAAATGTCCGCCGTGCGCATCATCTCTTTGAACTCGTCCGATTGCCAATCGAAACCTTCCATTCTTCCGTAGTTGAAAAAGTCGTTCGCGAGCGCGTGAGCCTTTTGCGGATTGCGTGCGCCTATCGCTATGAACTTCGCTCTTTTCTTGCAAAGCCCCCACAAAATCGCACGAGCCGCGCCGCCCGCGCCCAAGACCACCGCGCGACGACCTTCAAGCGAAAAATTAATATTGCGCAACGCCGACAAAAAGCCGTATACGTCCGTGTTGTAACCCGTCAAAATGCCGCCGTCATTGACGACCGTATTCACCGCGCCGATAACCATTGCATCCGAGTCAATCGCGTCAAGAAAACTCAAAATCATCGTCTTGTGCGGAATAGTCACGTTCACGCCGCGAAAGCCCAAGCCCTTAAGTCCTTCGACCGACATATAAAGCTTGCCGGGCTGAACGGATAAATGAATGTAGCTGTAATTTATCAGCCCCGCCGCCTCGAACGCCGCCCTGTACATTTGCGGCGAGAACGAGTGCTCAACTGGATAGCCCAGTATTCCAAAATTTTTTATCTCTGCAGAAACCATTTGTAACAGCTCCTTTGAATTCAATTTTTCAAGCGGCGCAATTCTACCACAAGCCGCCGCAATTAACAATCACCTGCGCGACGCCACGAGATAACATATCGGGATTAAGTACAAATACCACGCGGCGAGGATTGAGACGGGCGGCGCATTGAGCGGCGTCAAAACAACTGCACCTGCAATCGACCAAGGAATCATTGGCGAAATTACGACGGCGGAATTTTCTATATCAATCGCGAAAACGTCGGGGCGCGGCTCAACTTTCTTGCACAGCTGATGCGTCAGCATTATCGCGAGCGTTTGGTTGCAGGAAATCATGCTCGTGATAGTCGACGCGACGATAACGCTAAGAAATGGCGTGAACTTTTCGCCGAGCCGAATCATAAAATTCTGCAGGCTGTTCAAAAAGCCCGTCGCCTTGAAAATTCCCGCGTAGCAACTCGAAATGCACAGGATAGCCAAGACGTTCGCCATTGAAATTACTCCGCCGCCGCTCAAAAGTTTTGCAAGCTCCGCGTCGTTGGGGTGAAAGCCGAGCACTGCAATTTTCAACAGCTCGCCGACCGCCACGCCTTGAATCGTAAGCGCGATTATAAAACTCGCCAAAATGCTTGCGCCTATCATCGGCTGAACGCGCAACTTCATCAGCGATAACACCACGATTAAAATTGCCGGAATTAAAACTTCTGGGCGAATCGCGAACGCTCGCGCGAAAATTTCTGCCGCGTCAATTTCCGTCCAACCGCTCACGAAAGAAATTCCCGCCACGTAATAAAACGCGCTCGCCAAAATCAGCGGGATTATCGAAGTTTTTATCATGCCGACGATATTTTTAAAAATGTCCGTGCGCGTGAGCGTCGCGACCAAAAGTGCGCTCGTCGACATCGGCGAACATCTGTCGCCCAAATAACAACCCGATAAAACCGCGCCGCCCGTCAACCAGGTCGGTACGTCCAAACTTTCCGCTATCGCCGCGCAGATGACGCCCATCGTCGCGCCTGTGCCAAACGCCGTTCCCGTCAATATCGATATTAGCCCGCAAAGCCAAAACGTCATCGGCAAAATTATTTCGGGCGTGAAAAAATCCGACGTGTAAAAAATTATCGCGGGGATGACGCCCGCCGCTCGCCAATACGCCGTGATTATCCCGATTAACATCAGCGTTATCAAAATCGGCTTGATTGTTTGAATGCCTTCGCTCCACATGCCGAATATTTTTCGCGGCGCGTGTCCCTGCTCTCGCGCGTACAGCGAAAAAATTATCAGCCCGAAAATCAGCGCGAACAAAATCGGTTGCCCCGCCCATATGCAAAGCACCAACGCCGCCGAAAATATTCCCATTAAAAAAATTTCCGCCATTAAAATCCTCCTCGCCGCAATCATAGCAACCGCGCAGGCTTTTTGCAAACTTGACGATAAAAAAAACTTGTGATAAACTGCGTCAATCTTAAACTGCGGCGCGGTTCGTCGAGACTCCGACGCGGACTTCGCTGACGGGCAAAACTTTTACACAGGAGGAAACGTTATGTTAGACAAGCAAGCAAAACAGGAGATCATGGAGAAATTTGCAGTGCACGAAGGCGACACTGGCTCGCCCGAAGTTCAAATCGCACTCTTGACGGCGCGTATTTCATATTTGACCGAGCACCTCAAGGAGCACAAAAAGGATCATCATTCGCGTCGCGGGCTGTTGAAAATGGTCGGGCAACGCCGCCGCCTCTTGAGCTACCTCAGCAAAAAGGACATCAATCGTTATCGCGAGATCCTCGCGCAACTCAACCTTCGCAAATAATTTTCTTAACGGCAAGAAAAAAATCCTCTGTCGGAAATTGCGGCGGGGGATTTTTTTTGCTATCATGGAAAAAATTTTGCGAGGAGAAAGTTTTATGGCAAACGTCGTGACGATAACGGGCGTGAAGAAACTTTATAAAATGGGTTCGGAGACAGTCGCCGCTCTTAACGGCGTCGATTTAATCATTGACGAGGGCGAATTCGTCGCGCTAATGGGTCCGAGCGGTTCGGGCAAGTCAACGCTCATGAATATTCTTGGTTGCCTCGACCGCCCGTCAGTCGGCTCATATAAATTGCTTGGGCAGGAAGTCAGCGGACTTTCCGACGACGAACTTGCGCGAATCCGAAATAAAACTATCGGCTTTT
>CAMYWI010000004.1 GCA_947302675.1 uncultured Selenomonadales bacterium
TCCGCCTTATTGACGGCAAGAGCAGTTGAATTGGCATTGGCGGCAACTTGCTTATATGCCGCCTCTAGGATTTTCATTCGGTCGGTCGTCAAAGTCAGTTGCTGATTCAGTGCCTTTTCTCGTATCTCCAGAATTTGTGTTGCGTCTTTAACGCGGTCGAGACTTGCTATATCAGCCTCCATGCGGAGCTTGATTATATTTTTCTCGCGATTGAGCCGCCCCAAATTTTCGATGACTGTTCTATCTGCCGCAAGAATATCTGCCTGAAGTTTCGACAAGTCAAGTCCCAATTCGATATATAACCGCCCCAGAGTTTGAGCGTCGCCCTTTGCCATTTTCTCACCTCCCGTCTTTAAATGTAATATTCTATTGAACGTTTTCTTTTCGGTTGTTCCTTGCTATCTTTTTCAGCAAAAGCGGCATCGATTTTACTGTCCAATACTTCCATATCAAGCAAAAGTTCTAAATCGGCGTCGTCTATCTCGGCGGGCGTCATATGATAATCAGCCGCCCATTTCCGATAAAAAGAAATGCATTGCTCGTAGGGCGTCAAGTCTAGTGTTATTACTCCGTCTTGTCGCCCTCGCTTGCGTTTTTTGACACTTGCGCCAATTTGCCCGTCAGCTGTCCGACTATGTAGCCCGTCGTCTCCCTATACAACGTTGTCACTTCTTCCAAGTACAAGTTATCGAGTAAATCATCTGCACTCACGCCATATATCTCGCTCAAAAAGGCACAGCGTTTTTCGATGAAATTTTCCGCGAACACTTCATTGTTTTCTTTCTCGAACAACATGAGCTTGCGCCACATGCCCGCCTTCGGTTTCGGCATTTCGTAAGTCTTGCCGTCGATTGTTATTGTCGGTCTTTCCATTTCTATTCCTCCCAATTTTGTTTCCCAAGTACAACGGACTCAACCTCTGCGCGTAATTGCGTCAAATCCTCTTCACTGAGAAGTCCTTTTTGTTCTAAAAGGCGGAGCAATTTCTTGATTATTGTCATTAGGAAAAATATGCGCTCATTCGTACTAATCATTCCTATTCCTCCACAAAGCCGCGTAGACGCCCCAGAATCGCCGTAGGCGCGTTTTCTGAGCGTCTCACGTGTATTTAATCGAAAACCTAAAATTAGCCCCTTAAAATCGATTATACACGTCCTGCGCTGATTCAATCGGGATTGCTCCGGCGTGAATCAACTCCTCGCAACCTTCGCTATTTGTGTTTTGAACCGCGAAAATTTTTCGTCCATACTTCAAAGCGAAATTGCAAGCGATAATCGAACCGCTTTTTTTCGCCGCCTCGACAACGATCAGCCCTTTGCAAAGTCCGGCGATAATTCTGTTGCGTTGAGGAAAGGTACCGCGATTTGGCGGCATTTGCGGCGGATATTCACTCATGACAACGCCGCGCTCAGTTATTTCCTCAAGGAGCTTTTTATTCTCACGCGGGAAAATATGATTTATGCCGCAACCCAAGACTGCAACGGTGCGTCCCATTTTCAAAGCTCCGTGATGCGCAAAGGTATCAATGCCGCGAGCCGCCCCGCTTACGACTGTAAAGCCCGCCGCCGCGAGTTCTTCGCTAAGTTCCAATGCGACACGCTGACCGCAAGGCGTATTGTTGCGCGAACCAACGACGGCAATTCTCTGAACATGCGGTTGAAGTTCCCCGCGATAATAGAAAATCATTGGCGGCGTGTCGATTTCTTTCAAGAGCGGCGGATAATCTTTATCGGCTATGCTACACAGCTTTATTTTTTGCCTGTCACAAAAGCTTATGAGTTTTTCGGGCGCATCGGGATTTTTATCGCGAAATGAAATGAACTCGTCCAAAACTTTCTTGCCGACGCCTGACTTAATTAAATCGGCAACGTCTGCGCTCCATGCAATTTTAGCACTGCCGAAAAATTTCACAAGTTGTGCAACTCTCCGATTACCTAAACCGTGTATGTTGCTCATTGCCGCTAAAAAATATTTTTCCACTTCTTCCTCCAAACAGAAAAGCCGCTCACAAGAGCGGCTCTCTGCCTCTTACTTTTAAAAAATCCTAACGATTGAACCGTTGACTATCGTATAGTTGCCTTCAAATTCGTTGATTGCGATTGTCACGATATGTTTTTCGGGCGTCGCCGTCATCAGCGTTTGTTCCGCGATAAACCAGTAATTGGTACCTTTCGACTGTTGCTTGGCGACTGTCAGCAGTGGCTTGTAGCTGGCTCCGACGATTCCTTCTACCGCCGTCCATGCGCTCGCGTACTTTTGCGGCATTTTCCCGTCAGTACAGGCGTGAATTTCAAATTCCAGTGCGCCCAATATCGGATTTGCCGCTTGTATCTGTGCCTTTACCATACTGAACAATATCATTTCTTCCATTATAGTTTCCTCCTTCTAATCAACACTCGAATACCAATCGGACGCCACGCTTGCGGCTTTTGAATCCAAAACGTACTTATAATTACCATCGAATTGACGGGGCATGAACGTTGCTGACAAAGTTTGCGTCGTGTATTCGGGACTGTCCGTCTTCGTCTTCATGTCCAAGCCCACTTTGGCGCATTGTCCTTTGAGCAATTTGAAATAGCGTTTGGTCTCGCCGTCTTCCTTTAAGCCCTCGCCCAATATTGCGATATAAGGCGCAACATCGTTGGCATTTTCTATCAATTTGCCGTCCACCGCAATGCTATGCCCGCCCAATGCCGCGTAATCCTCAAGCGACAGATCCGCTAACTCCAATTCAACACTGCCTTTGGAAAATACCGTTGCCGTCGCCCACAATCTGTTATCGGCGTAAAGCTCCGCCGTGTTACTTTCCGCATTCTCATTTATCGAAATCGCGCCCGATAATTTCTTGGGCGTCTCGTAGGTCACACCCGTCGAATCGTCTTTTGTCAACTTTGCGTAATGCACATTCTCCAATCCGATTAAAGCCAAGTTTATTCCTCCTTTTTTTGAACTGTGATTGAAAATCTCAGCACACGGTTAAAGTTGCCGTCAAAAATGTCCTGCGCGTCCGTGCGCATAAATCTTAATTCGGCCATTGCATTTTCTACCGCCGTTTCTAAGTTCTCGTAGTCGTCGTTATCTGTCACGATTGTGACTTGATACACTGAGCGAAAAAAAATTTCCCGATTGTCTCCATGCATACTGGGCACGTTTGAAATCTCGCGATAGACAATGTGCGGATAAGTCCCGTCGTATTCGCGATAATCCTTTGTCACGGGCGCAGAAATTTTTTCCAGCGCGGCTTTGACTTGCCTTTGAAGTTCGGACGCCGTCATTGTTGAATCGCCGCCCTTATCACGTCTTTTGAGTGATTTATCATCTCAATTTTTTTCGCCTCGTAAGCGGGCGTCATGAAAGGTGTCCCGCGCGGTCCGTATTCGATTATTCGCGCGTAACAGTAGCCCTTATCGTCTGTGGCGTCAGCTACAACCAGCACGGTGTCTTTCTTTTGCCCTTGCTCAATATGTATGCTGTCGCGAAGTCTGCCGGGATGTTTCAATTTAAACTGCCGCCCGCGATAAATTCACTTTTCAACCGGACAAAGCTCGTTAGCCGCCGCTAGTATTTCAGCATTTTCTTTGATAGATTGTCGAGCCGCCTCTGCCGCCTTTTCACCATAGAGATTCAGCAAATCTTTTATGCTTGCTCCCGCTTTTCTGCCTTTAACCGTGTTTACCATTATTTCACCTTCTCCCGACATGTGAGCTGTAAAAATTCGTGGCGTTCGTTCACGTCCCGCGCAGGCAAAATTTGTTCAAATGTTCGTCCTTGATAAATAATTCGGTCGTGCAAGCTCAACCCTTCGCGATAACGGATTGTGATTCTGTATTCAAGCTCCGCCACTTTTTCCGCCGTGCCGTCTCGAATATACGCGCCGTAACTTTCTATCGACGCACAAACATTTTGAATTTATCTGTAGGCGGGATAAGATTTCAGATTAACGCCGCGATCGTTCGTGACTTTCACAGGACGTTGAATTGTCACCCGCTTGTTAAGCTCCTCCGAGCGAATTTTTATCGGGTTGAGCATTAGCCCGCCTCCTCCAAAAATCGATTGCTCAGCAAGATTTTTCGTTGAATATCGCGAAGTCGACCGTCTACGCCGCTATCTGATAGCATATCGAATTCCCGACGTGCAAAGAGTTTTATGTATTGGCGGACGAGCGGATTGTCGTCATCAAGTGTTTTACCTGTCGCCGTTAATAAGTCTTCACGCGCCGCAGAAATCAAATCAGCTAAGGTTTGGTCATGCGCCGTGCTGTCGCTGTCGACGTTCAGAAAATTTTTCAGTTCCTCAACCGTCATGCTAATCAGCTCGCAGATTTTTTCACGCGGAGGAATCCATTTTTACGCACAATTTGACCTCCAAAGAAACAACTCCCGCGAAATGCCGTTATGCCTTGTCTGAATTTAAAATCGTCGGAGCGTTTTACTTCCATAGGCGAAAATTCTACGAGCAAATAACTTGACAGCAAGCCGTAAGCCATGCAGTAATCGCCTGTAGCCGTGTCGCTTGCAACCAGTGACTTACACGCCGAATTTAAGATAAACGGTATCGAGTTAATTGTCCCCGAATTGCCGTTAATGTGAATGTCATAGTATTTTTGCTTTGTCGCCGTCCGTACCTTTGAGAATGCCAACAAATCCATTTTGTTCAAAATCAAAACGGCGGGCTCCTCAACTTCCTCCGCGCCGCCGTAATTGAAAACGATTTCATCAAGCGTTGTGTCCGTTATCTGCGAAAGGCTAAAATCGGTTGCGGGGTCAATCGCCGCCGCCGCGTTGCTGAAAATACCGACCAACTGATTGGCACTGCCGGAGCCAACGAGAATTTCTTTGGTCAGCAGTTTACGCATTGAATTTCGGATATTCTGAAATACCATGTCGGCATAAGGCGCGGCGGGTAATTTTTCGAGTTCCTCCGTCAGCTCGGCGTAAGCGGTGATTTTCGTCTTATCAATGTCGACATATGCAAAATGAGTTTCGGCTTCATGCGCGTTTTCGCCTTCGCCGGTATAGCCGCCCAAATCAAAGCCCGTGAGATACGGTTGACGGAACTTTTCGCCGCCGTTCAAACTCAAATGTGATACTGCGTCCACAAGCGAAGACACGCTAGGGAAGTCGGGATTTATATTCGCGCTAAAATTTGACGGAACGACGATAGTCGCAGCGTCGCCCTGCGCGGGCGTAACCGTCACTGCGCGAAGTTCCCCAAAAGTACTGAGCGGCGACTTAACGGAAATATTTTTTCTCAAATCTTGCCCAGCTTGCTCGCGTTTTTCGAGTTCAGAATTGAGATTAGGATTGCCGCGCTCCTCTGCGGGAATAAAACCCTTGCCGGGAATATATTTCGGCGGGTTTGTTCCGCGTGATTCGTTCTCCATTTCTTTTTTCCGCATGTGAGCGCGAACTGCCGCCGTGCGTTCGTCCATGTCCTCGTTTGGATTTTCCGCCTTTACGCTACGCAATGCCGCTATATCTTCATTGAGTGTCACGAGTTGCTGATTGATTGATTTTACTTCCGCAATGTCTTTGCTCTCGTTCGATTGCTTAATCAGCGCGGCGCGTCGTTCTTCCATTCGCTTTAACAATTCGTTCATACTAAAAACCTCCGAGAATTTTATTTTTCAACTTGTATAATTCAAGCTCTGCCGAATCATTTTCCAATGACCGAGTATTGGCGTTATCCAACGCTTTTTTTGCGCTCTCCAGCGTACTCAAGGCGCGGGCTGAAATATCTGTTCCTTCATAGGCGGGAAATGCCACTGCCGAGACTTCAAACACGCGCCCGATTTTCTTTATTCGGCGCGTCGGTTTTTCTGACTTCAAATCTTGCCACTCTTCGGCGTCGACACTAAAGGCAAAACTCATGCCGCTCAAATCTTCGCGCTCAACTGCCGAATATAAAGCCCTTGCGTCGGGATTATTTTCTACGTCGAGTTTCGCACGTATTGCCAAGCCGACATCATCAACTTTAAGCGTCATTGTGCTGTTGCCGTTGTTGCGTCGAGAACGTGCAAGCGGTATTTGCGCAAAATTATGATTCACAAATAATGCCACGTCACGCAGTGCCTTTTCGTCGTCAAAGGCTCCTCTGTCTATGACTTCAAAAAAATAACCGCCTATATCTGTTTTCTGCTCAAATACGGCGGCATGTCCTTCAATATATTTTTCGTTTCCTTCGCCCGTCATGGCTCGAAATTCTTTCAAGCTGTAACAACGCTTTTCAGTCTGAATCATTTTTATCACCTCCCGAACTGCCGACATAATTTCCGGCTTGAAATTTATCTGCCTCCAAAGCGTTGACGTAGTTCAGCGATTGCAATCGGCGGTCTCCGCCTTCAATCGGGCTCATGCCATAAAGCTCGCGAATTTCATTGAGTGTCATCAAGCCCGTATCGCGGGCTAGTTGCGCCAGTTCCCGCTTTTCGGCGGCGTCCATATATGAAACTCTGGAATAATAGCATTTGATTCTGTGCCCTACGTCTTTTTCGCGCGGTGTAAACAACCTTTCCGAAAATGCTTGCTCGAACTCGATAATAAAGTCCTCAAGGCAAGTCTGATAAAAAGCCGCATGTGCCTTGCCGTCGAAGTCGCCGCTTAATATTGCCTCGCTCACTCCGTATCTTTCGCGAATTATATCCTTGAGAAATTTCAAAACAGTTTCGGGTACAGTCGGAAATGCTTTGTTAATCGGCGTATAATTTCCTTCAAGTCCGACCGCCACTATTCCAGAATCACTTTTATAAATTCGGCTCTCAAAATCTTTGGCTGCTTGCTCCAATGCCGCTTTTTCCACGACCGTTTTAACCGACAAAACTCCGTTAAGATTTAAGCTCGACGCTATCATCTTCGGCAAGCCCTGTAACATCTCGTCCAAAGTTTTAAGCGAACGCAACGTATTGGAATCATCAACATTGCCGTTATCATTGCCGCCGCCCATTAGGAGCGAAGTCCCTCGCCGCCACTTCAAATGTATCACTGAATCATAAGGCAAAATATTTGACGTGCCGTCTTTCCAGAAAAATTTTATCGCCCAGCGTCCGTCATCATAATGCCCCAACTCGGCAGTCACGGGATTTAGCGGATAAAAGGCGGTATATTGCCGACGTTCGCGCTCGCCAAAATGTTTGATAATTTCATAGGTAGGGTAGATAAAGCAGTTGGCTTGTTTTCGGCGGAGCCACTCACAAGCCGACAAAAAATCTTTCATTGTCTGTAAAGGGTTTGGCTGAAACTTAAACAAATTTGTTAGGTCGTCGTTACAGCGACTTACTTTATTTTCCTTTTCAACGACCGATACGACTTCAATCTTGCTAATCTCCGTCGCTATCCTGTCAACACAATTTGAAACAAAATCGCTGAAGTAAATATCATTTCCAAACGATGAAAAGACTGCCCGCGAATCGCTCAGCACTTCCGCGATTATTTTCTTTTCGCTATTCCCTTTGAACAAATTTTTTATGTAGCTCCAAATCAAACTTCAACCTCCTCCCTGCACGCGGCTTTTCTGCAAGTAAATGTAATCGCTACGGAACCGGCTCAGCGTGGAATAAGCAATCATTAAAGCAACTGCGCCGTCAATGCGATTTTTAGGAGAGCCGAATTTTTTCACGGGCATTTTCAAGCCGATATTATTCAGCTTCAAAGCGACGTTACGTAACGTCCACCGCGTTATAGGATTGTCTGCGTAGTTAAGTTTCTTAAGCGTCAAGTCAGATTCAAGCGAAGACATTGCGCCGTTGAGTGACATGAAGTCCATACCAATTCTTTCGAGAACGTCAGCACCGAATACAGCGGATAATCCGTCCTTGATTCCGCGAGCGTGCCAGTTGTCAAAGCCAATCTTGAGGGGACGCATCGAATAATTTTTCAGCAAACCGACGAACCACGAAATCACGGCGTCGGGGTCAACTTCATTGCCGGGGCAAATTGTCACAAGTCCTTTTCGTGACCACTCCACATAATTTTTTCTTTCGGGATTAAGCGGGTTATCTTCCAAAATCGCCTCTGCCTTTATTTCCGGCACGAAATACATTGTCATCGCGTGTTTTTCAAACGTCGTCGGATTGACGAATAACGCGACTGCCGCCGTCAAATCCGTTGTCTCCGAAAAGTCAAAGCCGCCGATATACATTTGCCCGCGAAATTTCTCTGCGTCGAAAGTTTGTTTATTCGTGATAACGTCTTCTGTCAACCACGCCGCCGCCGAATTCTGCTTTATGTTGAAGTCTTTCGCCAACACGAAAGCCCGCGTTGACGCTGATAACTTTGCGTCCTCGACCATGCCGCGCAGGAACGACCATTTTTTGACGACGCCGAGTGACGGATTGCTTTTATACCATGATTTTTCGTCACGCCAAATTTCCTCTTCGTTGTCCTGTGCATACCAGAAAATTAAAAAATTCGGCTTTTCAATCTCGCCGTCCAAAACTGCCGACGCCAATTTTAATCGGGCGTCAAGGTAGCCATCATCGGTAAAACCTTCGGTTGTCAGTTCCAAATAAAGACTTTCCTCTTGCGTCGAAAGGGCTTGACGTATCGGCATAATCAGCGCATCGTCCTTGAGTTCGTGAATCTCATCGACGACGCCGATTTTTATATTGCGCCCTTCCTTCGCTCCCGTCCGCGCAGATATTTTTCGGATTGAACCTTTATTTTGGCTTGTGAACTTGCCGACGTGTCTTTTCTGCTTGATATTCCCGAAAAATAATCCTTTCTGATTGCGACGAGTGCAACGCGCCAATTTCGGCGACGCCTCCCGCATTGCGTCCGCCGCCATGAACAGCAAATCCGCTTGGTCATAGTCATTGGAGCCGAATAAAATTTTCGTCCCCATTTCGCCGCAACAGAATTCAGCTAACGATATTGCGCTTGCAAAGGGCGTTTTGCCATTTTTGCGCCCGACTACCAATAGCACTTCTTGATACTTGCGGACGTATCTGCCGACTTCCTCATTGTAGATTTTTATCGCGAAGATTGCCTCGATTACTGCTTTTTGCCAAGTCATGAGAATAAACGGCTTGCCCGCAAACGGAGCCTCCGAGTGCCGGCACTCGCGCTCAATAAATCGGATTCGCTTTTCTGATTCGGCAAAGTCTATCTGCAAATTTGGATTTTCTAAATCAGCTATCAGCAACTCCACTTGTCGCTTGACGAAGTAACCGACTATCGCCTTGCCGCTCTGTATTTCTTCCCAATATTTTCTTATGTTTGATTCGCTCATTTTTCAATCGCAGATATGCCCCTCTCACCGCCCAGAATCGCCGCTAAGCGGTTTTTATGTGTCCTCATGACTAAATACCCGTGAATGCCAATTTGAACGCCTTAAATCGGCTCCTACGCAGTTTTAGGCATAATCATCAAGTCCTAAATCCTCGTCGCCGACGGTTGCGCCGAGAACTCGCGCCAGCTTGAAAATTATGTTCGTGTAGCCTGCGCGGACTTTTGGCAATTCTTTTGAAACGGGTAAAGCTTTTTGGCGCGTAGGATTATTTTCGTCAATTTTTATCAAGCCCGACCGCTTAACGATTTCATGAAGTCTGTCGAGTTCGACGCGGAGCCGTGCCGCCTCCAGAATTGCGCCGTCAACCAGCTCTAGTTGTTTTTCGTCCACGTCCGCGAAAAGTTTCTTGATTCTCTCGTATTCTTGCCGAATTTCTATCAATCTCTGCCGCCTTCCTTCGTTTTCAGCCGTTTTCGGGAAAAGTCAAAATTTTGGTGTCGCTTGCAAAAGCCCCCCTAAGCTGCGGTCTCCTAGCCCCCAAAATTTGCAACGGAGGCGGGGGGAGGTTGCTACGGTTCAAAAGCATCAAACCAGCGGTCGACAAAGCCGCACCATTCCTGCGCTTGTGCGCCGCGTGCAAGTTGCGCGTTCAGTTTCGCTTGTTCGCGCGTCGTTTCGACAAATATCAATTCTGCACCGAGCTTTTGAGCGAGCTGTTCGCGTTGCAACTTGCGAGGATAGCCGCCGATAATATAGGCGTCATGCCAATATCCATTGCGCAAGCGAATTTGTTCAATCAAAGTATCGCGAACGGCAAGGGCAGGTTTCGTTAATGCGTTCAAATGGTAAGGACAGCCCGATATTGCCTGCATAATCGCGTTGAAGTCGACAATCAAATCGCCACGCTGTGACACTTGGTTGACATAGGAATTTTTTCCGGAGCAAGGCGAGCCATAGACGATATAGACGTTGTGCCCGCCCCCGAATTCAAAGCGGCGGTGTTCCTTGTCATGACAGCGGCGGCAGATAATTTCGATATTCGCAGGATTGAGCGCAACATTGGCGTCTTGAACATTTGCAGGCGTCAATTCCTCGATATGATGACCGACAAGCTGAGCCGAATCTTTCAGATATTCTTCGCCGCAGTGTGCACAGCGAAAATTCGCCTCGACAACAAGACGCGCCCGCAAAGCCCGCCACTCTTTCGAGTTATAGAATTTCTTCGCCCATGCCTGCGCCATATTACCATTCCTTTTGTTCCGTCTGCTTTTCTTTGAGTTCCAAAAGCTTTTCGTCAAGCTGACGTTGCCAAGCGTCCTTATCGTTTTGCCCCAAATAATTCTTACCGAGAAAAATTGCCATTGCCGCTGATTTTTCAGCAAGCCTGAACTGAGTACGTCGCAAGCTGACAAAGCCCTTTTGCCTTTTTATTTTGAAAACTTCGGAAAAAGGCAAGTGATAAGTACGCTTACACCAAGCGGTGAGCGTCTTATCGGTAACTTCAAGGACTGCCAGAATTTCATTCATCGTGCACTGAATCCCGCAAAGGTTTTCAAAAATTTTTTGGTCAATTTCTTTCGGCGGTCGACCTCCTGACATTGCTATCACCTACAGTTTTATTTTTTATGCCAACTACAAGAAAAGTGTTATGCCCTGCGTCGCGCAACAACTGGGAAACAGTTCGTATTGTTTCGCCGGTTGTGATAATGTCGTCGTAAACAATAACGTTTGATTCAGCGGGATTTTTCTCCATATGGAATTCGGGATTGATACGGATGTGATTCTTCGCAGAAAAAGCGTCCTCGTAAAAAGGTAGCGATAAAATTTTGGCGGCGGCTTTGCAAATCTCGGTTGAGAAATGAAAGCCGGATTTATGTCGTCGGCGTGGCGTTGTGACAATGCACCAATCGCCTTTAACCATGTTGCCCAAAATATGCTCCAGAAAATCACAGAGGTTATCGGCAAAAAGCGGCACGTTATCGGGATTTTCCTTAATCTTATCAATGGGGATACCGCGCTTGCCGACTTCATACAGCGCGTTGACCATTAAAGAGCCTTGCGGGTGTAGCTTGATTTTTTTCTTCAAGTCACAATATTTTTCGGTACGAGCCCATGAGAGTTGCCGCTTACCGACTTCGCTTATATCAAAGCCGAAATCCTCCATATCGACATTCACGAATTCCAAATCGTTCAATTCTTCAAGAAGAAAAGCATCGTCCCACGTTGCAAGTTCGGCAACCTTGTTATCTGCCAAACGGAACGCCTTTATCAGTTCGGGTGTCAAATCGTCAGCGACTACGCACGGCACTTTGTCCAATCCTAATTTCTGCGCGGCTTTGAAACGAGTATGCCCGCAGACTATGACGTTATCTGTGTCAATGACGAGCGGCACTTTGAAACCAAAAGTTTTTATCGAGTTGGCGACTTTCTCAACCGCCGCGTCATTTTTACGCGGATTCTTTTCGTATGGTCTCAACTCTTGAAGAGACAATTCTTTTATCTGCATGTGTCCTATCCCCTGAACAGAAAACGCGAGCTTTTCCCGCCCGCGTTTTCTTGCACTTACTCTGATTTTATCTTATCAAAAATTTTTGAGTGACACAAGGTGACATTTAGTGACATTGACTGCCAACGAAAAAATTTTCCAGTGCCTGACTATGCAAGCGATAGATTTGGCGGAGGCTTGTCTTCATCAGCAATGAAATTTGTTTCCACGAGAAAAAGCACAGGTAGCGATATTTGAGGATTTTTTTCTCAGCGGGATTTTTAACCTGCGCGATAGCGGCGGACACTTTTTCTGTCACATTCAAGAGTTCTGTCAATTCAGCTGTCAAGCGATTTATCTGTTCCTGTATCCGAATGACCGCCGTCTCAATCTTTGAATTGACACCAGCGGAGCCGCTTGGCGCATTTTTGAAAACGGTCGTTGCACTTGTCGCCAGTGATTGTAACTGTTCGATTTGCTCCAACAGCATGTTGACTTCCTGTTGTGCGTAATATGCCTGTTGCAAGAATTCTTTCGCCGTCATAATGTCGCCTCCTAACTTTGGCGTCATTATGCCACTTTTCTTTTTCCTTGAAAAGTATCAGTGATTTTTTATTCAACCTGTCAACGCCTTCCTGTCAAAATCCTGTCAACGGAGATTTTGAAAGAATGGCGTCATTACGCGATGTGTCAACGTTGTGTCAAAGTGTGTCAACGTTGTGTCAATGGAAATTTTGAAAGAATGGCGTCATTACGCGGTTGTGTCAATGTGTCAACTGTGTCAACCAAAAATTAACCCTATATATGAAACCAAAAAAAAAAACTTTTTTTGGTCCACATGGGCGTTTGAAAAAAGGTTTTAGAAAAACGCTCGCGCGTATAGGAATAACATTTTGCGTTGACACATTGACACAATCTTAATTTTTGCCTGATAAATGGCGTTATTACGCGAAAAAAAGTGTGTCAACGGAGACCATTTTACGTTGACACACCATTGACACAGTTGACACACTCGTTGACACACGAGGCATTTACTCAGCTTTTATTCAGATAATTCCTCTTCGTATTCCATTTCTTCGTTGACATTGCTCAGCAGTACGCCATTTTTGAATCGAATCGTATTCACAGCTACTCCTTTAATGCGCGTAGAAAAGCGATAACCTTTTCCTTGACTGCGCCGGAGCAAACCTTTGAAGGCAAAAGCGGAAATGAGAGCGTCAGCGGAGGCGTATCCCAATTCTTTTTCCAAAATCTTTTTGAGAGCGGTGGGATAAAAAGCAACTTCGCCATTTTTGAAGATCTTACCGTAACTTTCAAAGGCGGAGGCGTTGACATTAGTAAAGCCGTCGGCGGAATTATCCTTGATGTCGAACTCGAAGAATTTCCTATGAGAGGCGACGAAAGATTGAAGGTCGGCAAGAGCGCGAGTCGAATCGTCCATTTCGTCAGGAGTGGGCAATAAGGAGAGGATTTCGATAACGTCGCTAAGCAAAGAATCAGATTTAATATCCGTTTGAATGCCGCAAGAGATAAGGAAAAATTGGAAGGCAAGAAGAGAACCGACAACACTTTTTAAATGAGTAGGCTCGACGTCGCGAAAGTTGCCGTGCCAATCAGCAAAGCCGTCCTTAGGGAAATGGGAAATGAAGTGGAAAAAACCCTGCTGAATATCTTGTAGACGATCAATGATGAAAAGGATCCAAGCCTTGCCGAAATGTCCGAAATTATTTTCGGAGAAGAAATGAAGTTCGGAGCCGAAAAAGTCCGGCAAAAGGAAATTGCATTTGATTTGAACGAGGCGTTTATATGCCCCGCGCTGGTCGTGACTTTTGAGAATGGGACGTTCAGCGGTAGAAAGTCTGGTACCTTTGAACTTGACGGGCTCGCGGGCAGTGCCATCGCGTTTATTGGCTTGATTGGCGACGCCTTCGGCAAACTCGTAAATCATGGAAGATAAAGTGGATTCGGCTTGCTTACCGCCCAAAGTTTCTAATTCGTCGAAGAAAGAAGGAAGGTCATTAGAGGCGGCGGCAACGGCAATGCGATTTTTGGGAGAGGCGGCGAAAGTTTTCAAAAGCTCAAGGGGATTGCCGAAAATGGAGGCGGCGAATTTAAGAAGAGCGGACTTGCCGGAGTTATTGGGAGCCTCGATATGAATTTGAGCGTTTTGAAGATTGAGAGGGCGAATAAGCGGGGCAAGCAAAGCGTTGCCTAAGAAAACTTTAACAATAGCCCCACCATATTCGACGACTTCATTTAATTTTTTGAGCCAAAGGTCAGGATTGCCGCGCTCTGCGAAAAGTACGGGATAATCGAACCCAGCGCGGCGAACAAAATAATCGTCGGAGCCGGAAGGGTAGGCGAAAAATTTAAAGTCGGTACCTTTCCAGCCTGGCTGAGAATAGAATTTAATTTCCGGAATGACGGAATCATTTTCGGCGATAATACGCGCGAAGAATTTGGCAAGAGCTTTGGGATCTTCAATCCATGCGCCTTTGTCAGCAAGAAGTAAGATTAGGCGTGGGTCGAAAAGGACGCGTCCATCGACAATGACGTTGCGCCAAACGTTGCCGGCTTTAACGGCGACCGCGTATTGAACGGAGTGATTATTGGGCTCGCGCAGAATTTTAGTGGGGACGATAGGATTTTTGGTGGCGGTAATGGTTTTGGGGAACTTGCCGCTAAAGTCGATGAGGGCAATGCCCCTGTCGTTGAAATAGCAATCGTAAGGGATTCTGAGAGTAATCGGGCAACCTTTAGCGTTGGTAGCGGTAGTTTCGGATTCGCGTTGTTTTTTCTCTTCGTCTTGACGCGCCTTGAGTTTTTCGCTGGCAATTTTGGCGTGATAGTCACGGAGGAAAGATTTATGTTGCTTTTTAATGTCAGAGGCGAGAGAATCAATATCGGCAAGAATTTTACTGGGAGCTAGAGTTGCCAACTTTTTAAGCTGAGAAAGACCGCTAACGTCGTTATCGCCCGATTCTTTTTTAATCAAGTGTAAGGCGTCTTTAGAAAAAGCTCTGGCGTTCTTTAGGATGTCGAAGAATTTATCAGCGAAAGCGGGAAGGTAGAATTTGAGCAAGGCGACGTTATTACGAGCGGCAACGTCGAAGGCAAGGGATGCGGAGAAATTAAAAGGCGACAAATCATTGACGAAAGCGACGGCGTCCTTGATTTTGGGAAGTAGGCTAGGGTCAATAACGCCATTGACGGCTTGCCACTTAGCAATTTGGGCGTCGAAGACAGAATTTGAATTGGTCAAAAGGATAGTACTAGTCAAAACAACAGGATTATCGATATTGGTCAAAAGAACAGTACTTTTTTTCTCTTCAAGGTAAAAATCAGTCTGAGCGGCGTCGATAATTTTGTCCAAAAGCTGATTGAGGAAAACTTTACCGCGTACTTGAAGGATTTGATTAGCGTCGGCTTTAATGCCGAGTTCCTTTTGAAGTTCAGCGGGAAGGAAATCGAAGAGGAATTTACAAACAGCGAAGTTACCGCGTTGAATCAAAGCTTGCTGTAAATCGGAATGCAGCGTTTTGTTTTGAGCGGGAATATCGGCGTCGAAAAGAACGATAAATTTTCTGCCGGTGATATGTTTTTCGTCGATTGTGTTTAAAATAGTTAGAGCTTGATTGGCGGCACCTAAAGCGACGACAGGGATTTTTTTATCGGAGGCAAACCAGATAGACATAGCGTCGATATAGCCCTCTACGACGACGACAGGGGCGTTTACGGGCATGTTCAAAGCGTCGGGATTGAATAAAGTTTTTTCGCCGTCATGCTCCTTTTCGTTAATCCAAACGCGATCATTTTGATTGAAAGAATCAAGCGGCACGGTCAAGCGAGCGAGGTAATTAGCGGTTTGATAATCGGTTGAGGCGGGAACAATGACTCGCGGGGAGCGTTGAAATTTTTTTGAGTGTTTCCAGTCCTTGAGAAAACCACAATGGAAATACTGCCAAACAGAAAGAGGCAAACCACGATAGAAACCGCCTTGATTTTCAATGAATTCCGCGAGGTGTTTTTGAGAATCAGAACTAGTGTCGTTAATGGAAACGAGGCGAGCACCTTCGATTTTTTCTTTGGGCGGAG
>CAMYWI010000005.1 GCA_947302675.1 uncultured Selenomonadales bacterium
ATGATTTGCGGCGGGCGCACGAGGAAAACGACGCGGCAGTCTTGAGCTTGTACGGCAGTTTGCACGCCGACATGGACGAATTGGCAATGCAAATCCGACTGCTTGAGCTTTATCAACAACTTAAAGAAGATTTTGACAACATGGAGGACGCGGAATAATTATGAAATATTTTTTCTCGGAGCTTGACGAAGTTACGTTGACTTTCAGCGACATTAACATAAACCGCGACGGCATGGAGTTCATACGAGTTTACTTTGAACGCCCGAACGAAAGCGGCTTTGACTTTCTGGAATCAACTTTGCCGTCCTTGAGAATAAAAAAAATCGCGCGGTTTCACGGCTGAGGAATCTGCGCGGCTTTTGGATTATGCGCGGACGAATTCTTTTCTGATTTGGGAAATTGCTCGTGAGGAGCGTGGAAATAAATCTGATAAAAAAGACCGACCGAAAAATTTCAGTCGGTCGAAAAGTTTTGAACCGTTTCGCGCCGCTAAGCATGACGCAAAACTTTATACAGTGTGTAGCAGGTAATGCATAAGGCGGACAGGCTGAGAAGAATTGTTAAACCTTGCATAGTAACGCACTTTCTTTCCGTTTTGATATATTTATTTTATATCACGTTTAAATTATTGTCGACAGGTTAAAAAGTAAAGAGGAGGCGTCGAGCGTGGAAATAAATTTGATAAAGTTCAACACGGACGTGGGCAGGACGAAACCCGCGACGCTTTTCCGCGCCGAGACCGTCTGCCCTTTTTGCGACGTGGAGCATTTGACTGACATCATCGACACCGACGACGACATAATCTTTTTGCGCAATAAGTACAAGGTGATTGAGGCGGCGGATCAATTCGTCTTGATTGAGGGGCGTGAGTGCAATTCCGACATGCCCGACTATTCAAAAGAAAAAATGCGCCGCGTCATAAAGATGGGCGTTAAGCACTGGCAAAATCTTTTGGCGTCGGGCAAGTACGAGGAAGTTTTATTCTTCAAGAACTTTGGCGTCATGAGCGGCGGCACGATTCGGCATCCGCACATGCAACTTGTCGGCTTTCCAAAGTTAAAATCGGAATTGCTCTTCGACGAGGCAGAACTGCGCGGGATTGTGATTGCCGAGCGCGACGGCGTGGAGTTCAACATTTCAAACTGTCCGCGCGTTGGCTTTGGCGAGCTGAATGTTATCGTGGAGGCGGGCGGCAGTCTCGACGCGCTTGCCGATTTCTTGCAAGTTGCCGTTCACTACATCATGAACTTTTTCAGCAAGCGGTGCACGAGCTACAACATTTTCTTCTACCGCCGCGCCGAAAAAATTTTCGCAAAGGTCATGCCGCGCTACGCCACCTCGCCTTACTTTGTCGGCTACAATATTCACTTCCTGCCAAACAACGTCGAGCGCATTGCCACCGAGATTCGCGAATATTATTTCAATCCGAGCACGGAAAGACCGGCGAATCAAAATACTGACTGACAATCTTAACCGCGCAGTAATCGCCGCACATTGAACAAGCCGTCTCGCCCTCCAAGTTTCTTGCGCCGCGCTTTTTCTTAGCGAGGTCGGGATCAATCGCGAGGCTAAGTTGTTCGTCCCAGTCAAGAACTTTTCGGGCGCGAGCCATTTTCAAATCCCAGTCGCGAGCACCCGCGACGCCTTTAACCAAATCGGCGGCGTGCGCGGCAATTCGTGAGACGATAACTCCGTCGTGCACGTCCTCAAGCGTCGGCAAGCAAAGATGTTCGGCGGGCGTCACGTAGCATAAAAAGTCCGCGCCGCTCACCGCCGCCAACGTCCCGCCAATCGCCGCCGTGATGTGGTCGTAGCCAGGCGCAACGTCAGTCACGAGCGGTCCGAGAACATAGAACGGCGCGTTGCGGCAAAGACGTTTCTCAAGTTTCATGTTGGTTTCGATTTGGTCGTAGGGAACGTGACCGGGACCTTCAACCATAACTTGAACGCCACGCCGCCAAGCTCTGTCAACGAGGTCGCCTAAAGTTATCAGCTCGGTCAGTTGCGCTCTATCCGTCGCGTCGGCAATACAACCAGGTCTCATGCCGTCGCCCAAGCTGATTGTCACGTCGTATTTCGCGCAGATGTCCAGAATGTCGTCGTAGCGTTCGTAAAGAGGATTCTCGCGTTCATTGTGAAGAATCCACCCCGCGATAAAACTTCCGCCGCGACTTACAATATCCATCTCGCGTTGCTGGGTACGGAGCTTTTCAATCGCCGCGCGAGTAACTCCACAATGCAACGTCATAAAGTCCGCGCCGTCTTTGGCTTGCGTCTCAATCGTGCGGAGCAAATCGTCTTCAGTCATCGCGACAATCGCGCCGTGAGCTTTAATCGCCGCAACCGCCGCTTGGTAAATCGGAACCGTCCCAACCATAATCGGCGAGTGGGCGATAATTTTTTTGCGCGAAAGGTCAATGTTGTTGCCCGTGCTCAAATCCATAACCGAATCCGCGCCGCATTTGATAGCCTCGTCGAGTTTGGCAAGTTCGGGTTCAATGTCGGGGAAGGTACTCGACGTGCCGATATTTGCATTGACTTTCGTCCGAAGTCCTGCGCCCACGCCGCAAGGTTTTAAGTTTTTGTGATTGACGTTGGCGCAGATTGCAATGACGCCCTGCGCGACGCCTTCGCGAATTTTCTCCGCAGGAATTTTTTCCGCCTCCGCGACGATTTTCATTGCGTCAGAAATTTTTCCCTCGCGAGCCATTTGCATTTGTGTTGACATTGAATCGACCTCCAAAAATTATTATTCTTTCATCGCAGACAAAATTCGCTCAACAGGCAATAGTTTTAAAATCACACAACAGATTAACGTTTCGGGCACGATCAACGAGGCATTCGTCACGAGCGAATAAATTATCGGTGACAATCCTTCAGGAGCATACGACGCAAAAAATATTACACCCGAAATAAAATGACAGATAAATCGTCCTGAGAATGCCAAAAGCGTTCCTGTCAATTTGTGTTGAGGAAAAATCCCTGCCAAGCCTATCGCCATATACGGTAAAGGATAGTCGAACAAAACTTGAATCGGGTGCAGTATGAACGGATCTTGAAAAATTGTTATTATTCCGAACGTAAAACCCGCCAAAGTTCCCACGCACGCTCCGTAACGGAAAGAAATTAGCAAAAGCGGAATCATTCCGCCGACCGTCACGGAGCCGCCTTGAGGAAAGTGATATATCCGCAAAAAATTTAAGATCATCGTCAACGCCAACATTAACGAGATGCTTATTAAAATTACCGTCGTAAATTTGACGTGTCGTACTTGAAATGCCGCTACGATTAAAATCAGTACACCCAACAGCGCAAAGCAAAGATACTTGTCGGGTTTTGCATCAGCGTCAAAAGATTTTCCGTAAACGCTTCCAAGAAATTTTCCCCCTAACGAAAAGATGACTCCCGAATTCGGAAGTCACTCGTTGCGCGTCAAAATATTTCTTCCTACGTCGGCATTATCCGAATCAGGTTCGCGGGTCGAAGTGCCTAACTTCCTCTCAGCCGGTTTGCCAGCTCCCCGATATTAAATTTTCAAATCTACTTCGCCGCTGTATTCGACGAGGGAATTTTTTATCCTGCTTTATTCAACGCCGCGCCAATCGCTATCGACAGTTGGTCGGCGCAACTTGTGCCGCGCCCGCCGCAGTCGTTGCCGCGCAGAAGGTCAGCAATTTCCTTTGCGTCCTTGCCCTCGACGAGCTTGCCTATCGCCAGCAAATTGCCGGGACAGCCGCCCATAAATTTTACGTCATGCAGACGCCCTTCCGCGTCCACTGCAAAATCGATTCGCTTGGTGCAAACCCTTTGCGGTGTAAAACTGTAGCTCTCCATTTAAAACTCTCCTTTAAGATTATCTATCTCGGCTTGCAAAGCAAAGAATTTTTCGGAGTTGCGGGCGGCGGAGCTTTTTGACATTTCGTCGCGGACGCGCTGAAGTTTTTCAAGACGTTGAGCTAAAAATTTCTCGCGGAGTGGCGAAGTCTCTCGCTTGAAAATTTTCACGACAGGATTTTTTTCCGCGCAGATTATCTCGTAGATTATGCCGCTTGATTCTGCTAAGTCCTCATCGGCAATCGTCCAAGAATTTTCTGCGAGCCACGCGCGAATTTTTTCTGCGGCGTTCATTGGTTGAAGAATCAGTTGCCGCGCACTGCTCACTACTTCGGGCGCGTCGCTGAGAATTTTTTCAATCAACGCGCCGCCCATGCCCGCAATGCAAATCGTATCGACTTCGCCCGCCGCAATGACTTTCAAGCCGTCGCCGAGCCGCGCAGATATTTTATCACCTGAAATATTTTTGCTCAACGCCTCAAAAGGTCCGAGATTTTTTTCCGTCGCGATAACTTTTGCCGCCCGCCCGCTTTTGACGAGTTCAATCGCCAAGTAACCGTGATCTGCTCCCACGTCGACAACGCGACTGCCCGCGCGGACAAAATTCATTATCGCGCCAATCCTCGAATCAATCATTGTTCAAAAACTCCCCGAATCATTTTTCAAGCTAAATATGTGGCGATTATAATTCTGCGTCGTCAAATATTTGTTATCAATTTGACTACCTTCAAGAAAGCTGTATATGACAAAACTTCTGAACGAACTGACCGCCTCGTCCGTCAAGTCAAAGTTCATTCCGTTATCGCGAATGATAATTTTCGGTTGCTCGTCGAAAAAAAGTGTCATCTCGACAAGCGGCGGCGTGTTCGGATTGTTATCGACTATCGACATGCCGATTTCCTCCACAATCAAGGCGGCTTTCATTGAAATTTTGCCGTCAAAGCCACGTTTTAAGAATTCCGCCTCTGCACGGTCTCTAAGCTCCAAAACTTTCTCCAAGTTCAATTTCGCGTCCCAAGATACAATGTCTTTCGTCGGCAAAAGCAACGGAAATGCTTTTTTGTGGCGAATGCGCAGGAAAATTATAAACAACGCACAAGTTATCATCGATACTAACATCATGCCGAGCCAAATTCCATTTATTCCCATTGCCAACGAAAAAATTACGGGCAATGTAATGTAAAAGGCAAAATCTTTACAGAATGATAACGCTAATGCCAGTATCATATGCCTCAAAATCTGATAATACGTTGCGAACAGGTACAATAGCGATAAAAACGGCATTGCAAAGGCAAATATTCTGATTGCAAGTATCGATTCCGCAAATATTGCCTTGTCTATGTTGAAAATCTCAATAATACTCTCGTTGAAGATAAAAATTATAGGAATTGTCGCCGCGCCCAAAATTAAAGCCGTCCGTATCGCAATGTCCATTACCTTCGCCACGCCGTCGAAATTTTCTTCGCCTAAGTAAATGTTTATGAGCGGTTCAGCGGCTTGTCCGATTGCATCGAGGAATAATGAAAGCTCTATAAGGCTAAATATGAGCGATAAAATTGGAAAATATTTGTCGCCGAACATTTCCAGGAAAAATGCGTTCAAAATCATGCTGCCAAATCCTAAATATAAGCATAATGAGGCACGCACAAGAATACGTATAAGAAGTGCCAATCGCAACCATTAAGCCAAAAAATTCCGATAAAATTATAAAAGGGTCTACAAAATTGATACCGGCCATAGCATCATCGCCTAAAAGTTGAGCCGCGATTATTCTGTCCATGATATCGCTTAAAGCAATGACGAACTGAATCATTACAACCGACAAAAGCATTTTTTTGAACTGTGTATGACAAAAAATTCCCCGTTTCACGTCAGAACCTCGCCTTAGTACTTTTTAATTTTAAATGTCGGACGATAAGATTCTTTTGACTTCTTTAAGCCGAGTATGCCCATATCTTCTTCTCGATTTTCGTATTCATAAGCTGATATCTCTTTTGAAGACGCCATAAATTGATTCAGGAAGACAAAGGCACCGTCAGCCGCAAATTTTTTAGTCGCCTTTTCAAAGTGAATGTCAATACATTGCTCATTTAAAATCGAAAACATAGCCATAGCCGCAGGTTCGCCGTCGGTGTAAATCACTCCGCCTTTCATGTCGAGGCTTTTCCCATTCGCAATAACTTCACGAATACTCATCAATTCGCTCTGCAATGAAACATCGCCGTCATCATGTTCCGCAAACTATTGTTCGGCAACTTGCAGAGCGTCGGGCAACTTTTCAACTGTCAGAGGAAAATATTTAGCGTCGGGATATGTTCGCATAAATTTATTGAAGTGATTTTTCTTGCGATGAAATTTTCTGCCTGAAATTTGCGCCAAATCTTCCGTTTTGTAGATATAATCGCTGTCACCGTCGAAAGAACGCCAATCAACAGCAATAATTTTATCAATTTCGGCGCGTTGCTCTTCATTGCAAAGACAAAATCGCAAATTTTCTCCGCGCAGGACAGAATCGGCTTTAAGAAGTTCAATCGCCGTGTTCAAATCAAAATTTTTATCGGAGAGCGGAAAGCCGTAGCCGCGACGATTGATATTTGCGCCGTTGTAGCGGCGAAAAAGAATTCCGTCAAGTTCCGCAACCTCAATGTTGTACTTTTTACGCAGAAGATAGAGATTAACCGTCGAGGTGTCACTTACGAGCGAGAAATTTCTTTGCGCAATGAAATTCGGTTCGTGCCAATTGAGTTTCAACATGGAATCACCTCAGGTCGGTTAAAAACTCCTCGAACGGCAAGCCCCAATTCCAAGCAAGATCTAATTTCTCGGCGTGCGCAATGCACTTTGCAACGAAGTCCGCCGCTTTTTTCGTCGCGTCGAGTAAACTCTCGCCGTTGAGCCAAGACGCCGCCGCTACCGCAAAAAATGCGTCGCCCGTGCCCGACCTGTCACCGCCCAATCTGCGCGAAGTCACGAAGTTAATCTCGCCCTTGTCGAAAATAAAATTGGTAATGTTGGAGCCGTCGTCGAGGTCGAGCGTGACGCCGGTGATAATGACGCGCCCGCCGCGAGTTTTCGCCGCAATGTTCGCCGCCATAGTCGCAAGCTCCGAATCACTCACGACGCCGCCTTCCGGATAAGCCGTGCCCAAAAGTTCACAAGCCTCCGTCAAGTTCGGGGTAACCAGGTCGGCGAACTCCAACAGCTCGCGCATGCGACGACACATTTCGCGCGTGTAAGACTTATAAATCTTGCCGTGATCTCCCATGACGGGATCGATAATCACGACGGCGGGGAAATTTTTGATAAAGCGGCAAACAATCTCAATCTGCGCGGCGGAGCCGAGAAAACCGGTAGCGATGGCGTCGAAGGTCAAATTATTTTTCTGCCAGCTGTCGATATAACTTTCCATGCGGTCAGTGAAATCGTCCATGAAATAATTTTTAAAGCCCGTGTGCACGCTTAGCAGGGCGGTCGGCAACGGGCAAACTTGAATTTTCAGTGCGGAGATTATCGGCAACTCGACGGTCACTGAACAGCGTCCAAAGCCCGTCACGTCGTTAATCAATGCGATTTTTTTTTGAATCAAAACTTTCTCTCCAGTAAAATTTTTTTAGCGAAGTCCTCGAACTCGCCGCGCCCGTAATTCACGAACGGCACGATTGAAATTCCGCCACGAGCTTTGAACAAACCCTCGACCTCAAGATAACGCGGCTCCAAAAGTTTAATCAAATCGTCGGCAATCGTGTTGATAACGTCTTCATGAAACGTGCCGCAATTTCTAAAGCTCGTCAAGTAAAGTTTCAAACTTTTGCTCTCGACAAGCTTAGCGTCGGGAATGTAGCGGATTTTAATCGCGGCGTAGTCAGGCTGATGAGTTATCGGGCAAAGGCAGGTAAACTCGTCGGTCGTGAGCGTCACGAAATAATTTCGGGCGGCGTTCTTATTTTCAATCGCCTCCAAAAATTCGGGCGCGTAGTCGTACTTGTAAGCGGTAATTTTTCCTAAGCTTTTAAGTTCCATAAAGTCACCTCAAGCGGCGCGTCTGCCGTCAACGATTTGCGCGTCCGAAAGTCTTTGCAGAACGTCCGAGAGCTTGTAAATCGCGTCTGCGTCGACAGCTTGAAGTCCGCGCAGGGTCAACGGAACTTTCATGGGCGGGTTGTCGAGCGTGAGCATTTCGCGATTGACAATCTGCGCGGCGGAAGGATAGACAAGACTCAAGCGGGCGTATTCGTTGCCGTCGGAGCCGCGAAACTTTTTGATAACAATCTTTGAGGCAATCGGAACGCGCCATTCAAAAGTGCCAGGCAAAGTGTAATCCTCAACGCCGAGAGCCGTCAGCACGTTGGAAAGATTGGAGTCGTGCCCGCAAATGAAACTGAACTTGCGACCGGGCGTGTTGAGTTCGTCGGAGATAACGGCGAGCATGGGGCTTGCGAAAACTTTCGCGCCGAGCGGGCGGTCGAAGTTGCTGTTAATCAGCATGGAGCCAACCTTTGCCACGTCGCGCATTTCCGAATCACTGTAAGAAACTTTGCCGTCGTAATAATCCATAAGCAGGGCGTCGGCGGCAAGATTCATTTTCTTAACGGTGCCTTGAACTCCCCACTCGACAACCTCGCCGCGAAGTTCAGTCAAATTAAAATCATCGGGATTGTATTTTTCGCCGCTGAGACGTGAAACGGTCGCGAGTTCTTTTTGCAAGCTGTTGTATAATTTTTTCCAGTCGGCTTCGGCTTGAAGTTTTTTCACAAGCGCGGGGTCGTTCGGCGGCAAGAAAACTCTATCCTTTTGCCCCAACGCGCGATGATATTCAATGGGAATGTTGGCGATAGGGAACGCGCCGGCTGAGAAATATTTTGCCGTAGCGATTGTCCGCTGATAGGAGTTGGCATAAAAGCGAACTTCGCCGACGGAAGGTTGCGCATTTTTCGGGAAGAGTCCTTGCGCCCTCAGTCGCGCCTCAAAATATTGTCCCATTAGCGTTTCCATTTCGCCGCCGCGCAGTGTCAAAAGTCCTCTGTCGTCGCCCGCTTTGAGTGAGTTGCGCAGGTTGTGACGGCTGACCACAACGACTTGTTCAAGTTGATACTCCGTTGCGTGCGCGACCGCGCTAATCGTTATCGCGAAGACGAAGACTATCAACAGCGAAAAAAATTTTTTCATGAGAATTGCTCCTTTAAAGTCCGAGATTGGGCACGGCGTTAAGCGTGGCGTCGGCGAAAGTTTTTTGATAGTAGCCGCGACAGGCAATCATTGCGGCGTTATCGGTGCAGAGGATTTTCGTCGGGTAGAAAAATTTCAAGCCGCGCAGGTTGCAAGCCTCGCGCAGAGTTTTTTCAAGAGAAGAATTCGCCGCGACGCCGCCCGCCAAAACTATTTTATCAAGCTTGAACTCGTCCGCCGCCGCCAGAGTTTTTTCCGCCAAAGTGTCGACGACTGTCTTTTGAAAACTCGCCGCCACGTCCGCAGAATTAATCGGCTCGCCCTTCATCTGCGCGGTGTTCAAAAAGTTTAGCACGGAAGACTTTAAGCCGCTAAAGCTGAAGTCATAGCCCGTAACTTTCGGGTGCGGGAAAGTTATTGCGTCGGGGTTGCCGAGTTTGGCGAGCTTATCAATTTCGGGACCGCCGGGATACGGCAAGCCCATGACCCGCGCAATTTTATCGAACGCCTCGCCCGCCGCGTCATCGCGACTTTGACCCAACAGTTCAAACTCGTTGTAGCCCGTCATTTTTATCAGCGCGGTGTGTCCGCCGGATACGACCAGCGACAGGAACGGCGGCTCAAGTTCGGGTGCGCTTAAGAAGTTCGCGAAGATGTGACCTTCCAAGTGATTGACGGAGATTAGCGGGATTTTCAGCGCGTAAGCCAACGACTTCGCCGCGCTCAAGCCGACAAGTAATGCGCCCGCCAGTCCCGGTCCGAACGTCACGGCGATTTGATTTATCTCGCGCAGTTCGACGCCCGCTTTGCTGATTGCCTCGTCGATTACGGGCATAATGTTGACAATGTGTTTTCGCGACGCGATTTCCGGCACGACCCCGCCGAATTTTTGGTGCAACGGGATTTGCGTCGAAATGACGTTTGATAAAAGCTCGCGACCGCCGCGCAGGACTGCCGCTGCAGTTTCATCACAGCTCGTTTCAATGCCCAGCGTTAAGATTTTATCCATTGGCAAACCTCGCAATGCAGAAATTTATCGGGACGCCCTGCTCGGAAAATTTATTCTCGTACTCGGTGCGAATGTTATCGGGCGGCTCGTTCGCGTGTAAATCGTTGGTCATGTCGCGAACCTCAAGCCCCGCCAATTCAAACTGCTCCAACGAAAAATCGAACAGCGGGCGATTATCCGTCTTGAAATAAATTTCCCCGCCGCGCTTTAAAATCTTCCTGTACATCTCCAAAAATCGGACGTGCGTCAAGCGGCGTTTGGCATGACGTTTCTTTGGCCAGGGATCACAAAAATTTATATACAGCCTGTCGACTTCATGCTCGCCGAAAAGTTCCACGACGTTGTTTATGTCGAAGACAATCAGCCGAACGTTGCCAAGACTTTTTTCGCGAACCTTCCGCGCCGCCGCCAACACGCAAGTTTTCTCGACCTCAAGCCCGATAAAATTTATCTGCGGATTGCGCTCGGCAAGTTGCGTTATGAAGTCGCCCATGCCCGTACCCAGCTCAACGTAAGTTGGAGGGACTAGGGACAAGGGACTGGGGACTAGTGATTTGTCCGTCGTCACGAAGTCCGCGAAGGCTTGAAGTTTCTCGTCCGTGTGAGGCTTTTTCCTAAGCCGCAATATTTTTCACCCCTCGTCGAGTCCGATTAAGTTTTCCGTGCGCATGAACGCCGCCAACTTTTTTATGCCGCTCATGACCGCGCGATAATGTTCGGGTGTTAGCGACTGCGAACCGTCCGAGAGTGCCCGCGCCGGATTCGGGTGCATTTCCATCATTAAGCCGTCCGCGCCCGCCGCGATTGCCGCCATTGCCATTGGCTTTACCATGCGCCATTTGCCCGTGCCGTGACTTGGGTCGACGATTATCGGCAAGTGCGACAGGTGCTTGACCGCCGCCACCGCCGACAAGTCCAACGTGTTGCGTGTGTAAGTTTCATACGTTCTGATTCCGCGCTCGCACAAGACGACGTCGGGATTGCCCGCGTTCATGATGTATTCCGCCGCGTTGAGCCACTCGTCAATCGTCGCCGCAAGCCCGCGTTTCAAAAGCACGGGGCGTTTGCACTTGCCGACCTCTTTTAAAAGTCCGAAGTTCTGCATATTCCTCGCGCCGATTTGCAACATGTCAGCGTACTCGGCGACGGGCGCAATGCCTTCAACCGTCGTGACCTCCGTGACGATTTTCAAGCCCGTGACTTCGCGAGCCTCCGCCAAATATTTCAAGCCCTCGACTTCCAACCCTTGAAACGAATACGGCGAAGTTCTCGGCTTGTACGCGCCGCCGCGCAGAAATTGTGCGCCGCCGTCTTTGACAATCTGCGCGGCTTTAAGAAGTTGCTCGCGACTCTCGACCGCGCAAGGACCCGCCATAACGACAGGCTCGCCGCCGCCGATTTTCACGCCGCCAACGTCGATAACGCTCGCTTGCGGATGAAACTCGCGGCTCGCCAACTTGTAGCTCTTTGAAATCGCAACGGAACTCTCGACGCCGGGCAGTGCGTCAATCGCCACGCTCGCCAGTTTCGTCTTGTCGCCGATGACGCCGACAATTTTCTGCTGTGCGCCCTCCATAATCTTTGCGTCAAGCCCGACGCTCTTTATCGCCTTAATGACCTCGTCGATGTTGCGCGAAGTCGCCTCCGGATTCATGATGATAACCATGAAACTACCTCCCAAAACTTTACTGCGTTAAACGGCGATATTTTACTGCGAATTTTTATCCTTGAAAAGATTTTCGCCGAAAAAAATTACCGCGACCGAGCGCGGCGGGCGAGTTGCAACTTTCAAAGGAGCAACGCCTTGAAAATCGGCAACTGCTTTGTTAAAAAAGTTTCGGCGAGAGTTTTGAACTGCGCGAGATTTTCTTCGGGCGACTCGATTGTCTTGCCGTCTTTGATGAGCCGCTGACCTTGACGCGCAAAAATTTTCCACGCCGCCTCCGCCAACTTATCTGAAGTTTTATCGCCGTTCTTGGACTGCGCCAAAAAGATTTGTTGAAACCGATTGACGCTGATTCCTTGCCCCGTGAGCGGACTCGCCAAAAAGTTTATCGCGTCTTCAAACTTCGACCGCTCGCAAATGTGCGCGTTGAGCCGCTCGCAAGATTTCTTGACGAGTTTAACCGCCGCCTCGCTTTGGCAAGGCATAATGTGATTGCCGTTGACCAGAATTATAATTATCTCCAAAAGCCCTTTGGCGTCCTGCGCGGGCGTGCGCTTGAGATACTCGTTGAAAGTCTTCGGGCGGAAATTGTCTTCCTGCAAAAATTCGAGAATCGGGCGATAAATCTCCTCCGACAAACTCACCTCGCCGCCCGCCGCCTTGAACTTCAGCGGGACACTCTCGGCGGGCAACAGCAAGACGTAGCGCATTTCCAAAATCTTGTCGAGACGTTCAAGCGGCGTTATTCTGCGTATGCCGCGCACAAAAATATCTTTGCGGAACTGCCGATTGAGAAAATAATCCCGCGCCTGCTCCTTGATAATCGGGTGCTCGATTTTTTTCAAGAACTCAATCGCCGGCGCGGACAGATTTAATTTCTCTATAATCTCAAGCGGCACGGCACTCGCCGCGAAGTCCAACTTTGCTTGCTGAGAAATTTCCGCAACGTCCGCGAAGTACATCAAATCCCAATCCAAATTCAAATACTCGTGCGCCAGATAATCGGGATTGAGTTTCTTCAAACTTTCAAAGACTTTGGCAAAGCTTGGCGCAATATTCATGTAGGCGGGCTTAGCGGCAAGCATTTCCTCAATGAATTTCAAGGCGTCGGCAACGCGACCTTTCGCCGCGCCGCTCGCGCCCGAATATTTATCGTACATTGACAAAAGCTCGCGCAGAGGTGCCGCCGGTGCCCAGCCCGGCAAACAATTATAGCTGTTGTAAACCATGCCGCCCGACTTCAAATGCCGCCGCGCAATTTCCATGATGTGCCGACGATTTTCCGCGCTTATCCAACTCCAAATGCCATGCAAGCCAATCGAATCGAACTGCGGCAAGTCGTCGCGCTTTGAAAATTCCTCGAAACTGTCCTCAAAAAATTCCGCCTCTGAACCCGACGCCTCAGCCAACTCCTGCGACATGACCGCGTGCGCAGGATTAAAGTCCGTGCCGAAAAATTTTCCAGGCGTCGCCGCCGCGTGTATGTTCGCCGAGACGCCTTGACCAAAGCCCAACTCGCAATGAAAACTTTCCTCCGTTATCTCCGCCGCCGCAATCCCGTTGAGCAACAAACACCAGCGCATAAACACCGGCGACAGCTCGCGATAATAGCCGTAAGTGTAAGTCGAGTCCGTGAAGTAGCCTTCGTTCCAACTGTTCATCTTTCAACCTCCCAAAAAAATTTTACGGCAAAATATTTTCGCTGTCTATTGTAGAGTTAACTGCAAGCGCAAAAAAATTCCCGCCAAGAAATTTCGGCGGGCAAATTTTTTGTAAGGGTTATGGTTAAGTATCAGAGATTTGCTTTGACGAGCGCGAAAAGTTTTGAGTAGGGAGTTATGCCCGTGAAGTGAGTAATCGCGGCGTCGATGCCGTTCGCCTTGATGAAGTCTTGAACTTCGACCGCCTCTTTGTCTTCCGCGTAGTCGAACTTCAGCGCGGCGGCGATAACTTTTGCCAACGCAACGGGCTTTCTGCCGTTTTCAATGAGTTGCGTCGCGGGACTGACCAAACGGTCGCCAGCGGAAAGTTTTCTCTTCGGACCGCGAGCCACGCGCGTAACTTCGTCGCTGATTGCGGGGTTCTTGAAACGCTCCTCCGTCGTCATGACGTACTTTTGATGAGTGATGACGTCGAAGTTGTACTTGTCGACCAACAGCGCGGCAGTCTCAGCCCAAACTGCGCGGGCGGCGGCAACAATGTCAAAGTCGCGCATTGCCGTGCTTATGTCGGGCAAGCCCTTCTGATACGCGAGGTAGGCAATCGAGGCGTGCCCCGTGTTGACCGTGAAGAGTTTGCGCTCAATGTACGCGCCGAGATTGTCGACGAGCGTCATGCCCTTAATCGCGGGCAACTCGCCGACGACGCCCTTTGAATCAACGTCCCACTCGGCGTAGGGTTCGACCTTGACCAAAAGTTTCTCGTCGTTCTTCTGCAAAGGGACAATTCTATCAACTGCGGCGTCGGGGAAACCGATGAGCTTGTCGACTTCGGGCTTACCAGCGTCGTCGAGATTTTGATAGACGAAATTTTTCAG
>CAMYWI010000006.1 GCA_947302675.1 uncultured Selenomonadales bacterium
GTCGTAAAAAAAATTGTCGTTGATACCGTCGCCGGTCAAGAAGTGCAAAGTCTGTCCGCGATTGATTTCTTTGTCTAGCTCTTTTATGACGCGGTGTTTGCCAAGATAAATCATTGCTCGAAGTCCTCCGCGTCCGACGGAAATTTTTTCAGCAGGTCTCGTATCATTCGCGTCTCTTCCGTTTCTTCCGTATGATCTGCCAAGTCTTGAAGTTCGGCTTTGAGCTCGTCAATTTGCCGCGTCCAATTCTGCCGTTCAACTTGCCGACGCCTTTTTTCTGCTTGAAGTTTATCAAATTCCACGCGCAAGCTCTCATTTTGTTCACGCAAGATCTTTTCGTCAGCGTCATTGCGCAACTTATCAACCTGTGCTTGAAGTTCGTCGCGTTCGCGGCGCAAGGCGTTCAGTTTATCGGACGACTCGTTCAATTTTTCGCGCTCGTTTTTAAGCTGTTCTAAGGAGCGTTGATAATTGGTGACGTCTTTTGTCAACCGAATTATATGTTCGCCGATTTGGCGGAAGGTCTCTAGGATTGCCCGCCTTGTTTCCTCCGCCGCGTCGAATCCCTCAAGGAAAGTCGCGTCGCGATAAATTTTTTTATTGCCCTCGTATGCAGGTTCGCGAACTTCAGCCATTATGCTCATTACCAACGGTTTCGACAGCGGATAGAGTTTCGCCAAATTTTTTATCACCTGCGCGGCTTGAAGTCGTGAGGTTGTTTTAACGTCAAAGAGCGTGTCGACAATTTCACGTGTGCGCCGCCCGTCCAGATACCACAGCACCTCTTGAAGGGCGTCGACATCTTCAAGGAGGTCAGCCGCATTGAAGTCCTTCGCCGCCAATCGCGCCATAAAATTTTCTTTGTTTGGTTCAAACGCCACTAAAAATCGCCTCCGTTCAGTGACTAACCGCGCGTTGTCCCGCAGAGTTGTTGACCGCTTGCGAATGCAGGACGCTGTTTCCATTTGCCAAACGAACTTCGGTCAGCGGAATGCCGACTTCGTTAAGCCGCCGCGAAATATCATTCCATGCATTTGAGCAATTCGCGCCTTTGCCCTCCGTGTGGTCAACGTCGACGACAATTTTGCCGTCCGCGTCAATGTCCACGCGCTGAAAGTCAATCGTCTCGTCGCCTATATTGCAGGTGATTTTAAAGCCGTCGTTGGGGTTGTCGTTCATGATTTGCAAATCGGTATCGTAGCGCAAATCGTCCATCACGTCTTGAATCGCGCCCGCCAGTTCAAGTTTCTTGAGCATATTTTCCTGCAAAGCCAATGCCTCTTGATTAGCGGCTTGTCCTAACTCAATCGCCGAATTCATGACCGCCATACTCTCCAAAAATTTTTCCTGCGCAATGAGTTTAGCGGCTCTGTCGCGCAGGTCGGAATACTTAGCTTGCAAATCCTTGCCGCCATAAGTTTTCAGATAGTCGAAAAGATTTATGAGCGGCGCGTTTTTTTCCTCGTTGTAGCGGTCAATGGGGTCGTTGAAATTTTGCGCAACCTCGCGCTCCATTTGTGCAAAAAGTTCTTGCGCGTCGGCTTTCTGCTTATTCCAAAGGGCAATGCGTTCCGTGAGCCGCGACTGAAAATCCGTGATAGCCGAATAGTACTTTTGGAACGACGACAACAGAGCCTCATCGCTGAGTGAAATTGCTTGCGAAGTATTTTTTTGAAGTGTCGCGAATTCGTCATGGAAAAATTTTTCTGCGTTCTGCCCGTCAACGTTCGCCAGTGCGTCTTTGAGTTCTTTACGGAAGGAGTCAGCCTCTTTGCGTTTCTTCGCCGTGACATTCATTTTCGCCAGCTGTTCCGATAAATTTTTCAGCCGCGAAAAATCGGCACGCATGGAAGAGAGCTTTTGCCCCTCGTCCGACAAAAATTTTTTCGTGCGCCGCTCCAAATTTACTCGCTCCGTGCGCAGGTTATTGTAAGTTATCACCAGTTGCTGAGCCTGCGCGTATTCCGCATCGCAATACCAATCTTTGTGGCGAATCGCGGCGCGAATATCTTCGGCTTGATTATCTGCCCGCTCCAATTTTTCGTCGAGGCTAGCCAATTCGCGCGAAATGAATTTGCCTTTGTCCTCAACTACCTGCGAACTCAACGAATCTTTAATCTGATTAAACTCCGCGAAAAATTTTTTGCCTTCCGCACCGAACATCTCCTGCGCGGGCGTGTCGAGAGTTGCCGTTACATTTTGCGCCGAATTTTTAATCGTCGACATATCGGCGAGCACAGCACGATAGCGACCGTAGCAGTCCGTGATTTCTCGGCTGTAAATGTCATCCGTGAACTTGCGCGCCTGCTCGCCCTGTTTCAAGACTGCCGCGACCTCGCAACTTTTTTTGCCGCTCATAGTTTCACTCCTTCAATAGTTTTGACAAAAAAATTTCCTCGAAATTTTTTGGCGGAATGCCGACCATGAAAAATTCCGAATCCTTACGATAAACAAATTCCAAACAGCGACTTTTCGTGCGGGCAATTAAATCTTTGAACGGCAAATATTTTGGCGACAGGTAGTGCAAAACTTGGTTATCGGAGCCGCGATACAAACTGTTCGTGTTGAGTTCCTCGCGATATTCGCCGTCAACCAATAGGTCAATATTTTTTAAAATAAAATCCGTTGCCGCGTCGTGTTTGTCATGAAGTTCGGCGAGAGTGTAGCCGGTGAAAATCATCACGTCCAAAGTTGATTCCCCGCGCAGAATTTTTATCAGCTTAGCGACCGCCGCCGCCTGTAAAAATGGTTCGCCGCCGCTGATTGTGATTCCCGTCAAATTCGGCACGGCTTTTATCTCCGACCAAATCTTTTCGACCGAATGCCATTGTCCGCCGCCGTCAAGAGATTGTCCGCTCGGAAAAATACAATTAGGGCAACGCTTTTCGCAGCCCTGTAGCCATAGTGCGTAGCGTTGCCCCGGTCCAAGTACTTTTGTCAACGGCTCGCGATGACTCACGTACAACATTACAAATTGCTTGCCTCGACGTAAGCTTGCTTGTACATTCGTTTTTCGCGATTCAAAAGCAAGGGAACGTAAATATCCTTAACGAATCTAAGTGAACGATTGCGCGGGTCTTTGAGCACGACCGCATCATCTTTGCTGAACTGGATCTTGTAAAAACCTTCGCCAAGAGATTTGCGCTCGCCCGGCGTGACGAAAACATCGAAGTCGATATTCCAAATGCGGCGATAGCAACTGTTGAGGGATTCGTAAACGGCAATTTCCTCTTTGCTCATAATCGCGGGATTGTTGCCCTGCGCTTTTCTTGCGTCGAGGGCGGCTTGATGAACGTCGCGCAAAAAATCTATCGTCTTGCCTAACTCCTGCACGAAGGCAAATAACACCTCGTCAGAGTCGCCGAGCAAGCCGCGCCCTTCCAAAAATTTCTGGAAGACTTCGCATTTGTTCATAGAGTCTCTTACTGGCGCATAGTAGGCAACTGAATCGCGCCAAACTTGCAGAGCCGCCTTCGTCGCGGCGGAGTTTTGGCGTTCAGTTTCAAGTTCAGCCTTTGCGGCGTCAACGTCGGCTTGTTTAGCGGCGACTTCCTCGCGCAAATCGTCTTGAGCCTTTTGCGACTTGACAAGGTTAGTTTCAAAATCAGAAATTTGTTTGTTGAGTTCGACGAACTGGTTCTCCTTTTCGGTGAGAGTCGAACGCAGGACGCTTGCTTGAGCCGCCTCGCCGCGCAGTTTTTCTAACTCCCTTGCTTTGTCGCCAACCAGTTGCTCAATATTTTTAACAACCGCCGACAGCTGATTATCTACTGAATTGAAACGCTCGTCGAGAGTTTGGTTGACGTTGCTAAGTTCGCCCTGTATGCCCTCGCTAATTCCCGATTCAATCTGCGCGGTCTTTTGTTTCAAGTCTTGAATATCGCCGCCGATATTGTTTGCCTCGATTGCAACTTTAATCTCGTCGAGTTTATTTGACACGCCGTCGATATTGTTTGCCTCGACTGCAGATTTAACCTCGTCGAGTTTATCTGACACGCCGCCGATATTGTTTGCGTCGACCGCAGATTTAACATCGTCGAGTTTATTTGACACGACGCCAATTTCTTTGCTAATGGAGTCAAACGCATCATTGAATTGCTGGGCTATGCCATTCAAATAGTTGACGACCAATTCTTTTATCTGGTCAATCAAAGTGCCGATACTTCCGAAAATCATAATTCAGCCTCCTTTAATCTTCTTCGGACAACTCGAAAACTTTCTGCGGATCCATTGGCTCATCGGCAGAGAAATTTTCATTCGCGCCGCCAATCCGATATTCAATGCTGTTGTGCGCATCTGGCGCGACGCGGAGCCAAAGAACTTTTTTGTTGTTCGCGCCTGCCTGAACCTTTTTGTTGAAGGGTTTCAAAGTTTCCTCGTTCAGTTGCGGAGCCGACGTGAAATAAAGATTCGTGCGTTTGTCGCGTGCACCTATCAGATTTGCTTTAGTCCATTCGCGGGAGTTGTTGTTTTTCTCCAGAACGACAACGAATTTGCCAGAGCCAGGATTTTTGTAGCCGACATTGAACGGGAAGGGCGCACGCTCGTCCTCGCCGGTCTGGTAAGTCGATTTGTCGATAAAATAATTTTCCAGATTCAGCTGACCAAAGGCAACGGCGGTTTTGCCGTTGAGTTTATAGCGGTCGCTCAATTCCTCTTCGCGAGCAATGTTCGTGCGGGTTATGCGTTCAATGCGGCTTTCAGGGAAGTTTTCGCGCATGAGTTCTTCAACGTACTGCTGCTTTGAGGCATTGCCGCCCAAAAAGATTGCGAAGTCGCGCGGATTATATCCGTCTATCCCCGCGTCTTTCAATGCCGCCAAAATTTTTTCCTTAGAGCAAATTGTATTCATATCCGATTTAAAGTCAAGGATAATCTCCTCAATTTTCCCGCGCAGAAATTCATCAATGTCCCGCACTTCCAGCGACAAATTTACTTCCTCATTGGCGCGGTTGCGCAACGTAACGTTACAATGCGTGCCGTCTGTCGCTATGTCGTTGCCGAAGAGTTCGGGCATACGGTTATCGACGCCTTCGGGGTCTGCGCATTGAAACAGCGTCCGCGCAAGATTTTCTTTGAGCGTGTTGACATTGGCGTTGGAAATTTCGTCGCCGACATCACTTAAAATCCCGTCAAAGCCCTGCGGATACATTTCGCCCATAGGCAACACGAACGGAATATCGTTTGCCTCTATTTCCGCGCGGTTGTTGAGATAAATTTTGTACGCCAGCTGATGAATCAATTTTTCGCCGCCGACGCGCTCATTGCCGCCGCAACCAAAAATTTGAATCGTATATTCTGCGATATCGCATTCGTCGCCGACCGCATTGCGGAAAATGCCGTAAGAAGTATCGAGAGTGCCGCCGCCCAAGTCGAAGATTGCGAAGGGCTTAGCGTCGGGATTGTCTTCGTCGATTGACAGCTGATTTGCGACGACCGCGCCGACGCAGGCGACCGATTCCTCGTAGTTCATCGTGACAGAAATAAAAGGTTCGTCCTCGTCCATTGCAGTTGCCATTGGGCGGGGCAGAGCGCGACGAATTCCATATGCTAAGGAGTCGCAAATTTTCTGGCGCACATCGCGATTGAATTTCACGGGGAAGGTTACATTGTACCAACGATAAATTTTCCTGCGCACGGGATTGTTTATCGCACGGCTCAACAAGTAGCCATAAAAAGCAATAGGATCCAGCGTATCAGCGTCGGCGGCTTTGAAATCGTCCGTCACGTAAATTACTTTGCCCGTCACGTCATTTAACGGATAAATTTTAATCTGACTGCGATTTTTCTTCTTCATGGCGGGAATATTTTTAAGCTCGCTAACAATCGCCCGCACGCGCCGCTGACCGCGCTCGTCCTCGTTAATATCCTTAAGTATGTCGTCGACCGTGTAGCCCGAATCGTAATCTGCCTCGCTGTCGTCGAGTTCGTCGCTCTTTGTGACCAGGAACGGGCAATTCGGATTATCTTTCTCCCACTGCCGATAAAATTCATCCCAGTTATAAATCATAAGGTTCGTCGGATTTTCGTATTGGCTGTCGCCGGAAGCACTGCGCTTGCCCTCGCCCGACAACGTAATCAGTTCGGGAATACCAGTGCCCTTGACCGCCGCGCAGGTTGAGGACGTGCCGAAGTCAATCGAAACGACGCCGTTTTCGTCAAGCAGATGATTTTCTAATTCGTCGTCAAGCCGCGTGTCGTGCACACAAAGACTAATCGGGAACGAATAAACCACTTTGGAGCGTCTGTCGTACAAATGAATTTCAAAGCGACCGCTGAATATCGGCTGAGCGTCTTGACTATTTTCCAATTCCTCGCCAAAGCGATTTGTATTGAGGTAGGCAACGTAGACATTGCGGCGACGATTGAAACGAATATCTTCAACCGTTACAAGCTCTTCCAATTCCTCCTTGCCCATGCGGAAGAAGTAAAGCGCGGCGCGTTGCTCTTCGTCGGAGCCTTTATTTTCCTCGTCGAATTCCAAACGCTTTGTAGAAATTTCCAGCTTGCGAAGACCATGCCAAGCCCAAATGCCGCCCTTGTTGCCGAGCTTGCTTTCGGGAATTTCTTCGTAGCCGAACATATCGCGTTCCGTCACGTCGCTAATTTGTATGGTGGGAAATTTATCATTAGACTGCTCGAAGTAACTGGGATTCAACTCGTCGAGCAATGAATCAGTGCGTTTCCATTCCCGCAACTCATCCGTTTCAACTTCCGCGTCCAGGACGAGATATTTTAATTTCTCCAAGCCCTCGACTATGACTGGCTCCGCCGTTGCGCGTTCGTAGAGTTCCATTTTGACATAATTCGTCGCGAAGGTGTTCAAATCGAACGGCAAACGAATGGACGACAAGCCCTCGCCCTCAAGATTTTCCATTTGATATTGCATAAGCCCGCTTGCCGGGTCGTCGAACTCGATATAAACTTTTTGAAGTTTTTTCGTGCCCTGCCAAGTTTCACTGCTCATTAAGCATCGCTCCCATCATTGCTAGTTGTAGGGTCAATCCGTTTATGTAACTTTGCTCGCGAATTGAATGCTTGAAACAAATTTCGTGGTCGTCTATGTTTTGGAAGGCGGTTTGAAGTTGCCGCATCGCGCGATTTCTCTGACCGACAAACGGCAGATATTCTGCCACGAATTTTTCCACGCCGAACTGTGGACGCTTAAAAATTTTCAGCAATTCTTGTCGGTGGAAATTCCCGTCGTCATCAGTGCCGACCTCCAGTAAATCTTGCACGAAGACGAATTTATATTTCGCGCCGATAAAAGTCAACGTCCGCGCAAATTCCGCCAGCAACTTATTTTTGCGAATGCCGCCGCAAATCGAATGATTCAGCCACGAAAGCATTGCATCGCCAGAAATGCGGAACTCTCGCGCCATGTAGCACAGCTTTAAAATAGTCTTTGCTTGCAAGTGTCCTTCCGCCGCCGCCGTATCGACTAAAAATTTCATGTAGGCGTTGCGTTTCCTTATCGAAGGTCGCCCGTCAACTTCGTCAACGTTTAGGCTCATGTCCGCCACAACATCGGGGGATTTTTTGTCGTCAATCACATTCGCGAAAGGATGACGCTCGCGCACGTCAACCAAAGTCGTCCTGCGCAACAACATGAATTCATGCGCAAAATTTAAAAATCGCTCGTCGAAGGTGTACTCCAACAATCTTTGTCCAACCGACTCGCCTAATCGCTTAAGCTCCAAACCGTCCGGCGTGAAACGAATATCGTTGTAGCCGTAAGTTTCTATCGCCTGCGTGTCGTGCAGGAGATAAAGTTTTGTCTTGGTCATGAGCAAAAATTTTTGGCGATTCTCGTTTGAATCATCCAACGACAGCAGATAAATCGCGAACAGGTCGCTAACGTCAAGATTTGCGGCAGCGTTGATTCGCACGAGCGTTTTTTTCATGTAGAGACAATCCAATTTCTTGCTTTCCTTGCGACAAGCCTGCGTACCGATTAGAAAATGCTCGTCGTCGGAGTCAAGCGGATAGTCGTCAATATCCGCGTGGTACTTTTGCGCAACGGCGTCAATAACAAGGTCTTGCATGCAAAAATCCAGCGGGAAGTAAACCGTCTCACTGAGTCCGGGCACAATTATATCGCGCACGGGCAAAGTTATGCGGTGTTCAATCGCGCCGTTCTCGCCCTCGTTTTTTATAGTCGGGTAACGAATGGCATTTGGATCGTCCCTGTCAACAATCTCCACATCCGGCAAAATTTTTCACCTCCGTTTGTGATTCATGACGAATTAAAACGTTATGTAACTGCGTTTCTTGCCTTCCGGTCTGCGTTCCGGTTTACGCTCCAGTTTACGTTCCAGTTGCTCCCTGCGCGGCTTATTGCGCGAAATAAAGTTCACACCGATAAATTCGTCTTCGGCTACTAAATCAAGTTTAACTTCGGTAAATTTGCCGTCGCGGTCTCTCTTGGAGCCTGGATAGATAACGGCGATAGTTTTCATGCTCAAACCTCCTTTGTTGCTAATTGTCCTCCTGCCCCTTCCAAAGGATACGGATTTCTATTCGGCGATTTTCCTCTGCGAGCGGGTTTTCTTTATTTTTCAAGCGCGTTTCGCCATAACCCGCAACTCCGATTCTTTCCGCGTACTCTTTGCCAATGTTATTGAGCAAAGCATCGCGGACATTTGCGGCACGCAAGGTCGACAGCTGAACGTTGTTATCGAAATAGCCGCCCTTGTTTCTGACTGACGACACGGGCGCGGGGTCGGTGTGTCCTTCAATCAAAACCTCCATTTTCGGATTCTCGACCATGTAAGCTTTCAACTGCTCTGAAAAATCTTTTATCGCCTTTAAAGCCGCTAGCGAGACTTCCGCGCTACCTGACGGAAATGTTACCGATGTGAATTCCAAAATTCCCGTCTCTAAATGAACGCGCACTTGTCCGTTGTCTTGATATTCCTGCAACGCCGCGCTGATTCGATTCATCATTTCGCGTTTCTCTGCCTCTTGCGTGTACTGTGGCAAAATCGCCGCCAACACGAACATTAGCAAGAGTATCAAGACGACGCTTGAGAGTAAATCAGAGATTGAGATCCACGGATTATTACGTTTCATTTTTCTTTCCGCCTGTCAGAAATTTTTCCGCTTGGCACAAATGCCGGCTTGGCTTGCATTGCGGCTCGTTCCTCGTTCAATACGGCTGTTAAATTTTCAAGCGCGGTCTTGAGGGCAATAATTTCGTCGTGCGACTTTTCTGCTGTCGCTTGATTTATTACGGTTAGTTGCGTTGTATTTTCTTGCAAGGAATTGACGGCATTAAGAAGTACCTGCGACTGATTTTCTTGCAGTGAACTGACGGTTTTAAGAAGTGCCAGCGACTGCGCGGACAACTCGTCCAAATGCGCGACGTGTGCTGAATTTTGTTCCGACATAAATGTAGTGAACAGCTTGGAAAAGTTTTCGCGCAACTCAACCCAATGCGCCTGCGTCGCTTGGAAATTCTCACTGGCATTTTGCATTAGCGCGTTTATTTGGTCAAGATTGTCGGAATAATCACGTTGCAATTTACTCGCGACGCTCTCCAAAGTCTTGAGCATCGTTTCAAGTTTCTCTGATTCTTTTGCGGCGGATATCGAGAAGGCATCCATTGTCGCAGAAATTTTATTCGTAGCACTCTGCCAAGACATGGCGAATTGCTTTTGCTCGGTCGTGAATTCCTGATTCACATTAGTAACATTTTCCTGTATTGTCAAGAGCGTGGACTTAATTTCATTTATCGCGCCGCGAATTTCGCGCGCCTCGCGAGTGTATTCGTCGTGAACTTGACCGACGGTCTTATCCAACAGCTCGTCGAGAGCTTGATGACTTTCCTGCGAGAAACGTTTCGCATCGTGATAAAATTTTTGATGAAGTTTATCGAGTTCCTGCGTAGTGTAGAAAATGTTGGAGCTTTGCTCGTCGTGAATTTTTTGGATATGCTCGGCGTGAATGCGCCCCAGATTTTCGTTAATCGCCTTGAGGTCGGAAAGTTCTTCATGAACAAGCGTGGAAAATTCCTCTTGAAAAATTTTGACGCGCTCCGTAAAAACTCTAACCGACTCCGCAAAAGCTCGCTCCTCCTGCGCGAAGGACTTAGCAACCTCAACAAAGGCTCCGAAATTCTTCGCAAGGAAACTCAAATTTTCATTAGCAGCGTTATTGTCTTGGTGCATTTGCGTTTCAAACGCAGTCAACCGTTCCAGAAGAGCCTGACTTTGCGTGGCACTTGCGGCAAGACTTTCTTTGTGCTGAAGTGACAGCAACTCGTTTTGCCGTTCAATCAGCGTGCGAGTATTTTCGCGCTCCAAAACGTACAGCCGGTCAGTTATCTCGTCAACAAGTTGTCGACGATATTCCATGTATCGTTCGAGTATCACAGACCTAAAAATTATTGAAAAGCAAATGCCCCAAACCGACGTTTGAAACTTGAAGGCAATGACGCCGAGCACCGCCGTTAGTTTGGCGAGTTCGAGTTTGTCCGTTTGCAAAAGTTCTGCGGCACCTTGAATAGCAACGCCAAGACCTAGAAACGTGGCGATTATGCCTATGCTGACAAAGACGTTCGGCAATTCCCCGATGACATCTTCGGTCACAGAAATTTTGCGCAGATTTTTCTTTATGAACATTTCGGGCGTCATTTTCGTTGCCACAGCCTGGAAATTTTCTTCGGCTTCGCTGTCGAAGGTCTTCAAGAATTCACGGCACTTTTGCTGACGATATACGCCAAAAACAAAAATCCCAACGAATACGATCAAAAACGCACTCGAAAGGATTGCCTCTGGTATGAAAAAAAATTCCGCAGTTTTTACTAATAGGTCGTTCATTGTCGGGTATACTCCTACCTTTTGAAATGTATGTTAATAATTTTTTATCGAAGGCATTATAGCATAAAAAATTTTCGTGTATAGTTACCCAACAGATAGATTTTTTGACCGAATAGGTATACCCCGACGATTCAATCAGCTATCAACACTGGCGCGGCGCAAGTCAATCAAATCAACCTGCGACTTTTCCAAAAGCTCATCGAATTTATCGACGCCGTTCTTTTCAATGTAGTTGCGTTCGTCCTCGCTGATAGGTACAACCAAAAGCCAAGCGACAATATTTCCGTCAAGCTCGCAGGGAGAATATTTTTCCCAAAAGAGCGGTTGCATAAGCAGGACATGATTAACTGTCGCGTCGCTTACGTATTGTTCAATTACATTTTCTATAATCAAACCGAAGTCGCAGTACTGAGTTTCTTTTATGCGGAACGCCACAGTTGCCAAGATATTCGCGAAAATTTCTTCGTGAGCATCGCCGAGCATCAGCATTTCAACGCGAAGAGGCTTGCCGTCAATTTCTTTGCCAATGTCCACGCTTGAAAGCCCTATTGTGCTTAGCGTCGTGATTGAAAAATTTTCGTCCGCGCAGGTCATTATGTCAACGGAAATAGTTTCGTCGTCGTTGTTATACGCGAAAACTTCTGGAGTGCCGCCGATAAATTTCCAAGCGTGTTGCGCGATTTTTTTATTGTCCATACTATCACCAACTTAAATTAAAAGTGTCGCGGCTTTTAACACAGGACCCGCGAGTTCTGAAATTGTTTTGGCAGCAGTGACCGCCCGTACTGCAAGTTCAACGCGCTTCATTGTTTTATCGCCGAAGTATTCATCGGTTTTATTTTCGCCTTTGTGACTGCGATTTGATTCGGGCAACTCTGGGCGCAAATGGTCTGGGTTATTGTACTCGTCGATAAATTTTTCGCGACTGATTCCGCGTTGAGCCGCGCTCTCTTGATGTTTCTTGAACTCGTAGCCGGGCTTGTGCCCCATGTCCCAAGGCTTATCCTTTGACATGTACTTTCCGCTTACCGGGTCGCGAACTCGCCCGTGCGCGTCCTTAGCTTGCTCCCAAACTTTATCGCGCATACCGGCACGCCAAGCAGGACGTTCGTAGGGATTTCTCGTTGGAAGTTCCCTCGTCGTTTTTCGTCCGCTGTCCGCGAATTTTCTGTTGCGCGTTTCAAACGCGGCATTGCGCGGTTGTTCGGGACGGTGTCTCGGACGAACATCATTTCTCCTGCTCGGTGTAGTGCGCAAATCTGTAAACTTTCGCATCTACGCCAACTCCTTTTTCAAAAAATCAACTCGCAACTGTTCAATGATTGGATTATCGGGATAGCGTTCATGCTCTGAATGGCAGACGTAGTACATAATTTTTAAAAGCTCTCGCGCGTTGAAGTCGGCAAATTCCTCGCGCAGGTTGCTCGCCACAATTTCAGCAAGCTCGCGAAGATTTTTCCACGCACCGTCTCCCGTGCCGCGAAAGAAATTTTTCAGGTCGTAATTTTTGCTGATAAAATCCGCCATGCCCCATTCAAAATCTAAATCGGGATTATCTAAACCGAGAATCAAATTGCGCCGAATTTCAGCACTGACGTTCGTCCGCAAGATAATTTTTTTGAGTTCCTGCAAAGTCTCTGGCGAATGTGAATCTTTCAGTAGCTCGTGTAAAATCTCGTCGGTTTGCTCAACAATCTGCGCGGGTGAAGTTGTAGACTTTTTCGGAGCCGCGTCGGGCGCAGTGAATTTCGGCAAGCGACAAAGAATTGCTTCCTGCCAGTCGTTTTGATAAACGGCGGCAGTTCCCGTTGGAAGTTTGGATATTTCCAAGATTTGCTTGTCGGATAGAGCCATTGATTGCCCGACGATTTTTCGGTCGTTGCCTTCGGGCAGTCGCAAGGCAATTTTTGTATTGGTGTTGCGAATTACTGCCGCGTCCAAAAGATCTGGTGCTTGGTCGGCGATAATGAATCCCTCGCCATAAGTGCGAATTTCGGCTATGGAGTTCGTCAGCATTTCAACGGATTTTCCCTGCAGGTTCGACGATTCCGCGCTTTGTTCGGTCGAGGTTTTTTTCAACAGATTGTGCGCCTCTTCCAAAACGGTGATATGTTTCAGCGGCGAATTCATTTCTGTAGAGTTTGCGACGCGATATTCCTGCAACTTCAAAACGGTCAGCCCCATGATAAGAGCCTTTGTATCCATTGAGCCAACGCGGCTGATATCCAGAATAGCGTCGCTGTCGAAAAGTTTACTCAAGTCCATTTCGTTGCCAGAAAAAATTCTCCCGTTAATCCCGTTAGTCAAAGACTTGAGCCGCGCAGAAAGTGCGCCAATATAATCGCCCTTAGTGTCCGCCGAGTACTCCGAAGTTTCGACGATATTGTTCAGCTCCCTCAACACGTCGTCGAAGGTCGGAAAGAGTCCAGGAATTTTTTTATTGACGGAGCTGTCCAAGTTCCAACCCGCCGAAATGTACGCGCGTTCAATCGAGTCTTTGAGTATGGCGGGCATTGCGGCATACATCGGCCAGCAAACGTTGAATATCTCGATAAGGCGGTCAATGTGTTCGAGGACGTGAATCTCCTCTGGGAAGGCAAAAGGATTTATCTGAACAATCGCGCCCAAGTTTGGATTGGTGCCAAAACAATTCACGGCGGGGAAAACTTTTCGATACTCGCCTTTGGCTGGCTCCACGACTAAAAACGGAATTCCTTTTTTATGAACTTCGGCGAGTAAATGATAAACGGCGTTGCTTTTGCCGGAGCCAGTCGAGCCGGTAACAAAACTGTGCATTGCCAAGCTATTCAAATCCAAAGTCACGGCGGTTTCTGTCACGTCGCCAAGATGATAAACCTTTCCAAAATTAATTCCGTCTTCGAGATGACCGTATCTCAAAACCTCCTGCGCGAAAGTCGCGTGTTGAACGACGGGCAGACCTCTCACCGAGTGATAGGGCAAACC
>CAMYWI010000007.1 GCA_947302675.1 uncultured Selenomonadales bacterium
GTTCGCTGAGAATTTCGACGACGCGGGCGCGAAGGCGGGCTGGTGTCTCTACAAGCTCGGTTGTCGCGGTCCGGAAACTTACAATTCTTGCGGCAACTTGCGTTGGTGGCAGGGCATGAGTTATCCGATTCAATCGGGTGCGCCGTGTATCGGTTGCTCGAACGCGAATTTCTGGGACGAGGATCCGTTTACAAACCGTCTGCCGCAATACGGCAAGCTCGGCGACGTTGACAAGATCGGTGCAGCTCTTGGCGTGTTGACGGCGGCGGGCGTCGCGGGTCATGCTGTCGCCAGTATCATTCAGCGCAACCAGCGCGAAAATCTGATTGACGAAGATCATCACGAATAAACGAGGTGAAAATTTATGCAACACGTTGTAGTTGACCCGATAACCAGAATCGAAGGGCACTTGCGCGTTGAAGTTACTGTCGACGAGGCGAACGGCACAGTCACCGACGCCATTTCAAGCGGCACGGCTTGGCGCGGCTTGGAACTCGTCATGAAAGACCGCGACCCCCGCGACGCTTGGGCTTATATTCAACGCATTTGCGGCGTCTGCACGACCGCTCACGCGCTGGCGTCCGTCCGCGCAGTTGAAGACGCGCTCGGCATTGCTATTCCGCTCAACGCAAATTATATCCGCAACATCATGGCGGCAACTTTGACCGTGCAAGATCATTTGATCCATTTCTACCACTTGCACGCGCTCGACTGGGTTAGCCCCGTTGAGGCACTATCTGCCGACCCAGCTAAGACGGCAGAACTTCAAGTCGCGATTCTCAATGCTTACCGCGTCGATTTGAAAGTTCCGGAAGAAGTCGTGACGGAGGCTTATCCGCATGACTTCCCCGCCGCCACGCCTCAATACTTCGCGGGCATTCAAGCTAAAGTTCAAGCGATTGTTCAAAGCGGACAGCTCGGAATTTTCGCCGCGCAGTGGTGGGATCACCCCGACTATAAACTTTTGCCGCCCGAAGTTCATCTTATGGCGGTTGCTCATTATCTTGAAATGCTCGACAAACAGCGCGAGATCATTACGCCGCACGTCGTCTTTGGCGGCAAGAACCCTCACCCGCATTACGTTGTTGGCGGTATGCCCTGCTCAATCTCGCTGACCGACGGCAACGCCCCGATTAACACCGCGCGGCTTGCAATCGTCGACCGCGCTATCAACATGGGACGCGACCTCATCAACAATTACTATCTGCCTGACCTCGTCGCTATCGGTGTGATTTACGCTAAGGCGGGAAGAGTTGATGGCGGCGGCTTGGCTCGCGAGCGCGTTATCGCTTTTGGCGACTATCCGCTGACAGGTTACAAGGGCACGTCGACCGGCGGCTACTTTGAAAATCTGCTTATCCGTTCAAATGGCGTCGTCGAAAACTTCGGCGCGGGCGTCGATAAGGCTGTTTTCACGCCGCTCACTGAGGAAGATTTAAAAGCTCCCGACATTATCTCGGAAGGCATTGAGCATTCTTGGTATGAATATCCCGAAAACGCCGGCAAGAACTTGCACCCGTGGAACGGCGTCACGAAGGACAAGGCACGCCGACAATGTGGGAGACGCTCAACGAGGGCGGCAAGTATTCTTGGCTCAAAACGCCCAAATGGAAAGGCAAGCTCTGCGAAGTTGGACCGCTCGCGCATTACATTGTTATCTACACCAAAGCCGCAAAAGGTTTGCTCCCCGAACCGACTTGGGCGGAACAAATGATGCTTAAGCAAATCGAAGTCGTCTCGACCGTGTTGGGAGTTCCCGCCGACGTGTGGTTGCCGACAATGCTCGGACGTACCGCTTGCCGTTGCCTCGACGCGCAGCTTGCCGGCGAGATAAATAAATTCTTCTTCGACAAGCTGATTGCCAACCTCAAGACTGGCGATACCTCCGTCATGAACAACGAGAAATGGGATCCTTCGACTTGGGCGACTGATTGCATGGGCGTTGGGCTTTACGAGGCTCCGCGCGGCGGCTTGAGTCATTGGGTGCACATTAAGGACGGGAAGATTTTCAACTATCAATGCATTGTCCCGACGACGTGGAATGCTTGTCCGCGCGATGACCAGGCAGGTCACGGCGCGTATGAACTCGCTATGATGACGACGCACGTTGCCGTTCCCGACAAGCCGCTCGAAATTGCGAAGGTTATCCGTTCGTTCGACCCGTGCATGGCTTGCGCAACCCACATGTACAACGCTAAGGGGGAGAAGATTAATATCATTTCGACTGACCCCTACGGGAGGTGAGCGGCAATGGCGATTAAATCTGTCAAAGAGGTCAAGCGCAAAGAATACTATCTTTTCAGTCCGTTCCTGCGCCTTTTCCACTGGATAATGGTCGTCATGATTCTGGTGTTGTTCGGCACGGGCTTGCTTATCACAAAGCCGATGAACGTCGGCGGCGTCGAACCGTCAATGACAATGTTCTCCGTCGATTTGATTCGCGACATACATTTTCTCGCGGCGTTCATAATCTGCGCGGGCTTAATCATGCGCGTCTACGGTTTCATAATCAACAAGGGCGACAGATTGTTTCCGCGTTTTTGGGAAGGGCATTTCTATTCGGAGACAGTTGAAGTTGCGCTCCACTACATGCTTGTAAAATCTCACCACGCGCCGTTCCTGCGTAACCCGTTGGCTCGCGGCTCCTACGCAATGCTTTACGTCTTGCTCGCGATAGAAATTCTGACGGGCTTTGCAATGTATTTAATGGCAAATCCGTCGTCGACGTTCGGAATGCTGTTTGGCTGGGTGAATACGCTCGTCGGCTCGGAAATGATGTCGCATTACATTCATCATTACGTTGCGTGGATTATAATCCTGTTCGCAATCGGGCACTTCTACATGGTCGTCCGCGCAGAATTCATGGAAGGCGAAAGCGAAGTCTCCAGTATGTTCAGCGGCAAAAAAGTTTTGGCTCACACGCCCAAAGATGCCAACGAACTCGATTGAGACTTGCAAAAATTTAATTTGCGGCTTATAATAAGCACGTACGAACTTTGAAAAAATTACCCATCGTTATCACAAAGCAAAAACCCCCGATAAATCCGTTGGCGACAGATTATCGGGGGTTGCGCTATCTAAGAGCGCGATTTCGGCTCAATCGTCGTCATCCTCGTCGAAAAGATGTTTGAGCCAATCGTATATTTATCACGTACGCCAGTATTTATCAAAGGTATGTGTAAAAAAATTATCCCCTCCCAACTTGGAAGGGGTTTTTTGTTACTTGTTAAAAAGGTCTAGCCAATCGCCGTAGCCTTCAGCTTTCATTTTCTCGCGGGGAATAAATCTCAGCGACGCGCTGTTAATGCAGTAGCGAATGCCGCCGAGTTCCGCAGGAGCGTCGTTGAAGATATGACCCAAATGCGAACCGCTTGCCTTCGCGCGAACTTCCGTCCGCTCCGTACCGTAGGAAAGATCTCTGCGCTCCGACAAGTATTCTTTATCAATGGGCTTGGAGAAAGCGGGCCAGCCACAACCCGAATCAAACTTATCTGTCGAGACGAAAAGCGGTTGCCCGTTCGTCACGTCAACATAAATGCCCTCGCGAAATTCCTCGTCGTACTCATTTTTAAACGGCGGCTCGGTCGCGGCTTTCTGCGTGACTTCCCGTTGAAGTTCGCTTAGATTTTTCAAAGTCTCTTTGGTCGGCTTGCCATAAACTCTGTCGCGCGAAAAATCTTTGTTTGGAAAGTCATGAGCAACCTTCGCCTTAGCTTGCTCGTCAATCAAATTGTGCGACACGTGGCAATAGCCGTTGGGATTTTTGAGCAGATACTCTTGATGCTCCTCCTCTGCGCGGTAGAAATTTTTAATCGGCTCGCACTCCACCACGACCGTGTTAAAAAAATCCTTTTGAAGATTTTGCAAAGACGCCTTAATAACAGGCTCGTCGGCGGGGTCGCTGAAGTAAATGCCCGTGCGATACTGAATGCCCTCGTCCTTGCCCTGATGATTAATGAACGTAGGATCAATCGACTGATAATAAACGTTCAAAATCTTGGTTAGGGGAACAATATCTGGGTCATAGATGACGTGGGCGGACTCGGCGTGCCCAGAACCTTTGCAGACTTCGCGGTAAGTGGGATTTTTGGTCAAGCCGTTGGAGTAGCCGACTTCAACGCTCGTGACGCCCTGCACATTGCGCATTAAAAATTCTGTCCCCCAAAAGCAACCGCCCGCCAAATAAATTTCTGCCTCGCCGTCAGCTTTTTGATTCTGTTGAATAATTTCTTCGGGCAAGGTCAAGTTGGGGTCTCGCGACGCGAAAATATTTTTCGGCGACAAGGCGAGATAAGTTCCGATTGCGATAGCCACCGCGACTGCCAAAACGCTCATAAAAACTTTCCCCCTTGACATAAGAACTCCTCCTTCCTTTAGAATAAAAGCCCTTCAGCGTTGCGAAGAGCTTAAAAATTTTTCCTCTATATTTTATTCTCCAGTCTCTAATTTTCAGTAGTGGTGCGATTGGCGCGATTCGAACGCGCGACCTACTGCTTAGGAGGCAGTTGCTCTATCCTGCTGAGCTACAACCGCGTGCACAAATTTTAACATGCCGATAAATAATTTGCAAGGTTGAAAAAGTCTTGGCGCGGTGATAAAATTTTGATGATAAAATTTAAAGGAGGAATTTAAATGCGCGGTGTGGATGTATCAGTTTTTAATGAGGCGATTGACTGGGCGGCGTTGAAGGCGGCGGGGGTTGACTTCGCGATTTGTCGGACGGGCTACGGCAATAGCAGTTTCGACGAAACTTTTCAGCGCAACGTCGAGGAGGCGCACAAAGCCGGCTTGATTTGCGGAGCCTATCACTACTCCTACGCCTTGACGCCGAGCGATGCCGCCGCTGAGGCCGCCTTCTGCAAGGGCATTATCGAACGCGCGGGCGTTCTGTTGGAGTTGCCCGTTTGGTTTTCGATGACCGACGCCGACGAGTATAAAAAGCGTCATGGTTTCGAGTTCACCAAAAGTCACGTGACGAACATTTGCAAGGCGTTCCTTGATAACATTGCGCCGTTGAATTGCGGCATTTACTCTAACTTGTCGTGGCTTGAGGATTTGATTGACTGGCAGTCGCTCGGCTGTCGAGTTTGGTCGGCGCAGTACAACGCGGAAGATAATTTCAAGGGTTACATGTGGCAATACACCGACGCGCTCCAAATCGGCGGGCAGACTTTCAACGGAAATATTTTGTACGATAAGAATGCACAGCCGCAAGCAGTTCAAGGCGTCTCGGCACCTGTCGCGCCTCAGCAACCCGCCTCGCCGCAAAACGTTATTCAAAATATTTTAGCCAATGCCAGAGAAAATGCGAATCAGACTGCAACGCCGGCAACTCCCGCGACACCTGCGACGACCGCCGCGCCTGCCAAGCCGAATCAAAGCGCGATACAAAACATTCTCGCCAACGCCAGAGAAAATGCTGGCGCGAAAAAATCTGCGACCGATTCAGCGGACGATAAGATTAAAAATATTTTGTCGGGTTTCAAGCGGAAATAACATTCGTAAATAAATTTTCAGTCGGCGTGAGTTGCGGCTCGCGTCGATTTTTTTATGCGGCTTGCACATTTTGAAATGGTTTTATAAAATACGGAAAAACTTTTCGGAGGTTCATGATGGCAAAACTTTTGGAGACGCCTTACGGCACGCGAGACTTTTTACCGCAAGAGGCGGCGGCAAAACGCACGATAGAACAAAAAATTTTCGAGCTGTTCACGAGCTTTGGCTATGAAGAAGTCGTGACGCCGACAATGGAATACTTGGAGACGCTGACGACTTCGAGCGGGCGGGCGATTGAGTCGCAGCTGTTTAAAATGTTCGACCTCAACAACCGGACGCTGGCACTGCGCCACGAAATGACAACGCCGATTGCACGGCTGACCGTCAACCGATTAAAGGATTCGCCGTTGCCGCTGAAACTTTCATACAACACGAACGTCTTCCGTTTCCGCAAGAATCAGACGGGACGTCATTGCGAATTCTATCAAGCGGGCGTTGAGCTGTTGGGAATTTCAAACGCTTTCGCCGACGCGGAAGTTATCGCGCTCGCCGCGCAGGCTCTCAAAGTTTCGGGGCTTGAGGAGTTCAAAATCTGCTTGGGGCAAGTCGAGTTCGCCAACGGCTTAATGGAGCAGAAAAATTTGTCGCCCGAACTTCAAGCCGCGATAAAGGCGGCGATTGAGCGTCAAGACATGGTCGCGCTTGACAAGTTGCCCGTCGACGACACGCTGAAAAAAATTCCAAGACTGCAGGGCGGACGAGAAGTTTTATCGGCGGCTCAAGCTCTCGCGCAAAATGAACGTTCGCGCCGCGCCCTCGACAACTTGACGGAAATTTATCGTCTGCTTGAGATTTACGGCGTCGCCGACAAAATCATCTTCGACTTGGGCTTGATTCGCGACTTTGAATATTATACTGGCATGATTTTTGAGGCGTACGCGGCGGGCGTCGGCTACTCGCTGGCGGGCGGCGGTCGCTACGACAACATGTTGAAGGACTTCGGCGCGGCGTGTCCCGCGACGGGTTTTGCGCTGGGCATTGAGAGAATTTTATCTGCGCGGCATTATCAAGGTCTCGTCGAGAATTCGCACGTCAAAGATTTTTATCTGGGCTACGCGGCGGGCTTTGATGAGGCGGCGATTAAAAAGTCGCTTTGACCGCGCAGAGCAAAGCCGACGCCGAAAAATCCTGCGCGGGGAAAAATTGTGCGGAGTTAATTTATTTAGCATGAGCGTTTTTAGAAGGATTAAGCAGTTTATTCGAGCGATGACGGCGCGAGTGACCGTCGAGGACGGCAAATACATTTCCGCGCACCTCAACGCCGACGAGCAGAAAATTTTTTTTGCAATGAGCGTCGTTGACCAGGCGCACAGCTTGCGCACGGCGTACACGATTGAACGCTTGGTTATCGAGGACAAGCGCGGCGTCGACAAGGAATTTCTGATTCGTTGCGCACTCCTCCACGACACGGGCAGGAAGGCGGGCGACTTGACGATTAAAGGAAAAATTTTCGTGGTGTTGGTGACGACGTTCGCGCCGCAGTTCGCCGAGCGATTGGAACTCAACGGCAACCGCGCCTTGTATGTCTATCATCATCACGCGGAGCTTGGAGCGCAAAAGCTTCAGCGGCTTGGACTTTTCAAAGAGGCAAAAATTATCGCCAAACACCACGCGCCGCCTAAGCCCGACGACCCGCCCGAATTGAAACTTTTGCGCCTCGCTGACAACGAAAACTAACGGAGGAAAATTTTTATGACAGCACTGATATTAAATTCGGGACTCGGCTCGCGAATGGGCTTGCTGACCGCCGAGCAACCCAAATGCATGACGGAAATTTCTGCGCGGGAAACAATCTTGAGCCGACAACTTCAAAAGCTCGTCGACAACGACATAAAAAAAGTTGTGATAACGACGGGACCTTTCGAGAGTTCGCTGATTCGCTACGTGCGCGAACTCGATTTGCCGCTTGACATAAAATTCGTCAACAATCCCAAGTTCCGCGAGACCAACTACATTTACTCGATTTATCTTGCGCGGGACTTCCTCGACGACGAAATTATTCTCATGCACGGCGACTTGGTTTTTGAAAACGGCGTGATAGATTTGCTGGCGAAGACGCCCGGCAGTCACATGGTCGTTAGCTCGACGGCTCCTCTGCCGCAAAAAGATTTTAAAGCGGTCGTCAAGGACGGGCGCATTGAGAAAGTCGGCATTGAATTTTTCGACAGCGCGTTGACCGCTCAGCCGCTCTATAAAATTTCTGTGGAAGACTGGCGGACGTGGCTCGACGAAATTATTAACTTCTGCGAACGCGGCGTCGTGAAGTGTTACGCCGAAAACGCCTTTAACGAAATTTCTGCGCGTTGCAACCTCAAGCCGCTCGACGTGCGCGACATGCTCTGCAACGAAATTGACACGCCCGAAGACTTGACGTTAATCTCTGCACGACTCAAGGCGGTTGAAAATCGCACGGTGTACATGGGCTTTGGCACGGATATAATTCACAGCGGGCACATCAAAATCATCAAGCGGGCGCAACGGCTCGGCAAGCTGATTATCGGCGTCTTGTCGGACGAGGCAGTTTCGGGCTACAAGAGAATTCCGCTCCTCTCCTTCGACGAACGCAAGGAACTTTTGGCGAACATTTCAGGCATTCACAAAGTTGTTGAGCAAAAGACTTTGAGCTATCGCGAGAACTTGGAAAAGTATCGTCCGAACTTTGTCGTGCACGGCGACGATTGGTGCAGTGGCAATTTAAAACCCGTTCGCGATGAGGTTGTTGAAGTGCTTGCCTCTTACGGCGGGCAGCTCGTCGAATTCCCCTACTCCGACGACGAAAAATATCAAGTCCTCAACAGGCGCGCTAAAGCGGAATTTTCCCTGCCCGATATTCGCCGCGCTCAGCTCAAAAAAATTATCGGCATTAAAGGCACGGTGACCGCTATTGCAGTTCACAACGGCTTGACGGGGCTGATTGCGGAGAAAACTGTTGCCGGCTCGCCGCCGCGCCAATTCGACGCCATGTGGATTAGTTCGCTGTGCGATTCGACTTCAAAGGGCAAGCCCGATATTGAACTCGTCGATTTGACTTCGCGCCTGCGCACCGTCGAAGAGATTATGGAAGTCACGACCAAGCCGATAATTTTCGACGGCGACACGGGCGGGCTTAAGGAGCATTTCGTCTACACGGTCAAGACGCTGGAGCGCGTCGGCGTCTCGATGATTATAATCGAGGACAAAATCGGCTTGAAAAAAAATTCGCTGTTCGGTACCGAAGTCAAGCAGACGCAGGACAGCATTGAAAATTTCTGCGAGAAAATCGCCGCCGGCAAGAGCGTTCAGAAGACAAAGGACTTCATGATCTGCGCGAGGATTGAGAGTTTGATTTTGGAGCGCGGCATTGACGACGCCTTGACGCGAGCGCGAGCCTTTGTCGGCGCGGGAGCCGATGCCATTATGATTCACAGCCGCAAAAAAAATCCCGACGAAATTTTTGAGTTCGCCGCGCGTTTCCGCGAGAGCGACAAGACTACGCCGCTGGTCGTCGTGCCCACGTCGTTTAACACCGTCACCGAAGACGAATTCAAAGCGCGAAATATCAACGTCGTCATCTACGCGAATCAGCCGATACGTGCCGCCGTGCCCGCCATGACCCGCGCCGCGCAGTTGATTCTTGAGAACCGCCGCGCCAAAGAGTGCGATGAACTTTGTATGCCGTTCAAGGAAATTATTCGCCTGATTCCGGAGGAGCTTTGACATGTCCGAGCAAAAAATTTTCTTCGATGCGGCGCAGTTGATTCGGCACGTTGAAAAATTTTCGCCGCGAAATATTTTTATCGTGCACGGCAAAACTTTCAATCGCCTGTCGCTCGCGGAGAGTTTCAAAAACTTTCAAGCCGTCCACTTCACAAACTTTAAGCCCAACCCGCTTTTCGAGTCGGTCGAAGAGGGCATGAAGATTTTCCGCGAGAGTAACTGCGACATGATTATTGCGGTCGGCGGCGGCAGTGCCATTGACGTTGCTAAGTGCGTTAAACTTTATGCCGCGCAGGACGTGCCGTTTATCGTCGTGCCGACGACGGCGGGCACCGGCTCGGAGGCGACGCGCTTTGCCGTGATTTACAAGGACGGCGAGAAACAATCAATAACCGATTTGTGCATGATTCCCGACGCGATTTATTTTGACGCCGAGCCGCTTAGAATTCTGCCGCCGTATCAGCGCAAGGCGACGTTGCTTGACGCCTATTCACACGCCGCCGAGTCTTATTGGTCAGTCAACGCGACGGAGGTCAGCCGCGCCTTTGCAAAGGAGGCGTTGCGGATAATCGTCGCGTTGCAGGAAAAATATTTCGACGGCAAGACGAACGACGCGGAAAATCTTTCGTTGCTGTATGCGTCGTACTTGGCGGGTAAGGCGATAAACATTTCACAGACGACGGCGGGGCACGCAATGTGCTACAAGCTGACGGGTTTGTTCGGCATATCGCACGGACACGCCGCCGCCCTTTGCAACGCGGGGCTTTGGCAAGTCATGAAGTCAAGCGACGCCGTTAAAGATTTGTCGGAAGTTATCGGCGAGAAGACTTTCCAAAGGATTTTGATTCAAGGCGAGCTGATTTATCCGCTCAAAGCCGCGAGCGACGCCAATTTTGATTCGACGCTTGAACTTTTGACGCACTCGGTAAATCCCGTGCGGCTGAAAAATTTCCCCGTGCCGCTCCCCGAAGATGTTATAAGAAAAATTTATCGTGCGATTCTGCTTGGCGAGGTGATATAAATGAACGTCGAGACTTTCACAAAGATTTTGGGGGCGGAATTTTATGCGGGCGTCCCCGATTCGTTGCTCAGACCGCTCTGCGACTTCCTGATAAAAAATTTTGGCACCGACCCGACGCGCCACATTATCGCCGCCAACGAGGGCAACTGCGCGGCAATTGCGGCGGGCTATCACTTGGCGACGGGCAAAATCCCTGTCGTCTACATGCAAAACAGCGGCGAAGGCAACATTATCAATCCGCTTGCGTCGTTGCTCAACGAGAAAATTTATTCAATCCCGATGATTTTTGTCGTGGGTTGGCGCGGCGAACCGGGCGTTCACGACGAGCCGCAACATATTTTTCAAGGCGAGATAACCTGCGAGCTTTTGAGCTTAATGGGCGTGAAAAATTTCGTCGTCGACAAGGAGACTTCGCCCGACGAACTTCAAAACGTCATGGCGGAGTTCAGAAAGATTTTGGCGGCGGGCAGTTGCGTTGCGTTCGTGATAAGGAAAGGCGCGTTGACTTACGACGAGAAACTTTCCTACAAAAATCCGTTCGCAATGCGCCGCGAGGACGTCTTGAAAAAGATTGTCGACGTTGCCGCGCAGGACTTTATAATCGCGACGACGGGCAAGATTGGGCGCGAGCTTTTCGAGATTCGCGAGGCTTTGAATCAAAATCATGCGCACGATTTCTTGACGGTCGGTTCAATGGGGCATTGCTCGTCAATCGCGCTCGGCTTGGCGTTGAGCCGCCCCGAAAAAACTTTCTGGTGCATTGACGGCGACGGCGCGGCGATTATGCACATGGGTGCGCTTGCGGTTATCGGCTCGGTTAAGCCGCGCAATTTGATTCACGTCGCGATAAACAACGGGGCGCATGAGAGCGTTGGCGGAATGCCGACTGCCGCCGTGAATTTAAGCGACGTTGCGCGGGCTTGCGGCTACTCAAAAATTTTCAAGGCGACGAACTTTGACGAGTTGGAAGAAATTTTACGGCAAGCCAAATCTGCGCGGGAGTTGATTTTTATCGAGGTCGAATGCGCAATCGGCTCGCGAAAAGATTTGGGCAGACCGACGACGACGCCCGCCGAAAATAAATTGAACTTCATGAGGGAATTAAATGATTCACAAGTTTAAGCAGGGCGACGATTATATTTTGCTTGACGTCAACAGCGGCGCGGTTCACCTGATTGACGAGGCGACGTTCAAAATCCTTGACGACTTCGACGGCACCAACGACGCGGCGATTTTAAAAAAATATCCCGACAGCGATACTGCCGAGATTTTGGAAGAACTTCACGCGCTGATTGACGCAGGGGAACTTTTCGCGCCCGATATTGACGTGCCGCCGACTTTTGCAACGCGCGGCGTCGTGAAAAGTTTGTGCCTTATGGTCGCGCAGGACTGCAATCTTCGTTGTAAATATTGTTTCGGTGACGCAGGAACTTTTGGACATCGCGCAGTTATGTCGGAGGAAGTCGGGCGGGCGGCTGTCGACTTCATTATAAAAAATTCTGCACTTCGCAAGCACTGCGAGATTGATTTTTTCGGCGGCGAGCCGCTGATAAATTTCCGCACGGTCAAAGCCGTTACCGAGTACGTGAGACAGCGCGAGCGCGAGACGGGAAAAATTTTTAAGCTGACGCTGACGACCAACGGCGTTTTGCTTGACGAGAAAATTTCCGCGTGGCTCAACGAGAACAATATTTCCGTCGTGCTGAGTTTGGACGGACGCAAGGAAGTTCACGACGCCATGAGATCCGACGTTGCAGGGCGCGGCAGTTATGAGCGCGTCTTGAAAAACTTTCAACGTTTCGTGAAAAGTCGCGGCGGCGAAAATTATTATCTGCGCGGCACTTACACCAAGAAAAATCTCGACTTCACTGCGGACGTGTTGAGCGTTCACGACGCGGGCTGTGATATTCTGTCGATTGAACCCGTCGTCTTGAAAGATTCTCCGCTTGCTTTGACGGAAGACGACTTGCCGAGAATTCGCGAAGAGTACGACCGCTTGACGGAGGCTTATCTTGAGCGACGTCGAGAAGGGCGCGGCTTTTTCTTTTTCCACTTTAACATTGACTTGAGCAACGGTCCTTGCGTGGCGAAGAGATTGTCGGGGTGCGGCGCGGGTCACGAGTATTTTGCGGTTGCGGAGAACGGCGACTTGTATCCGTGTCATCAATTCGTGGGGCGCGAGCGTTATCGTCTTGGAAATATTTTTGACGGCGTGGCGGAGACTGCGCGGCATTGGCTGAAATATTTTCGCGAGTCGCACGTTTTGAACAAGCCGCGTTGTCGG
>CAMYWI010000008.1 GCA_947302675.1 uncultured Selenomonadales bacterium
AAAATTTTTGACCCGCTCCACACCGAATCGAACCACACGGAGCTTGACGGCTTGAAACTTTTGCCGATTGCGACGACCTTCGCCGCCGAGAAATTTACACGGCAGATTCTTATTCCCGAACTGAATTTTACTTTCCTAAACCAAAATGTTTCTGCCAAAAATCTTGACGGCTACGAAATTCACAGCGGCGTTTCAAGTGGTCAGGAATCAGTGGTCAGTTGTCAGGGGAATGTTTTTGGAACTTATGTTCACGGGATTTTTGATAACGACGACTTCCGCCGGCAATTTCTTAACGCCGTCCGCTTGAAGAAAAATCTTGAGCCGCTCGAATCGACGCGCAACGTCCGCGCAGAAAAGCAAAAAAATTACGAACGACTCGCCCGAATCGTCCGCGAAAGTTTGAACATGGAGTTAATCCGAGATTTACTTTAATCAGCAAGCCGAGATTTACTTTAATCAGCAAGCGTTTTCTCGCCGAGCCGATAAAGTAGCTCGTTGGTTTGTGCGACGGAAAATTTTTGTTCGACGGCAGAAATTATTATCGCGTCCCACTGATTGCGCGGGTACAGCAAACCCAAGCCCGCGTAGCGTAGCAGATACTGTATCTCGTCCAAATCAAGCTCCATTGCCATTGCGATTGCCAAAAGTTTTGGGCGCGATGGATTTTTTTTCAGCCCCGAAAAAATATGATACACGTACTCGCGATTCAAGTCGGAGCGTGCAATAACTTCTTTCTTGGTCAAATTTTTCTGCGCCAACAATTTTTCCAAGTACTCGCCGAGCGGCAAGACGAATTCTTCGCGGTTGCGTTGTAAATATCCATTCAGATTTTTATCGTCCTTAAGCTCCGTAAAAAGATCGCCCGTGCTCTTTGGCATCTTAAACATTGCAAACACCTCGCCGAAATTTTTTTCTATGCTATAATGGCGGAAAAAATTTTGCAAGGCGGCGCGTCATGAATTTTTTTGCGAAGTATTTAGCTGACACCTATGAGCTTGTCGAGACGCTCAAGTCTTCCGCGCAGGATTTTATTGCCGTCGCCTATGACAAACGCGCCAAGCGGCTTTGCGTCATCAAGCAACGCTCTTTGAACTCGCGCCCGATTTACGAAATGCTTAAGGAATTGGACGAGCCGCGCATTCCGAAAATTTATCGCCTGTTCGAGTTGGACGGGAATTTTTTTGTTGTCGAGGAGCACATTGACGGGCAGACGCTTGAGGACACGGCGATTTATCAACCGAAGACCTTTGACGAAAATTTTGCGACGCGAATTCTTTTTAACTTGTGCGATTGTCTTAGCGCGATTCACGCGAAAAATATTGTTCACCGCGACATCAAGCCTTCAAATATCATGGTCACGGCGGCGGGCGCAGTCAAGCTGATTGATTTTGGTATCGCCCGAATTTTTAAGCCAGACCGCCGCGCAGATACTGAACTGCTTGGCACGAGAGGTTATGCGCCACCAGAGCAATTCGGCTTATTTGGCTTGGGGCAGACCGATTCGCGCAGTGACATTTACTCGCTCGGCGTCACGATTAAAAATTTGCTCGGGGAAGATTACGACGGCAAGTTGATTGACATTTTAAATCGTTGTACGTCGCCCGACCCTGCGCAACGTTTCCAATCCGCCGCCGAACTTAAACGCGCCGTCCTTAATGCTCAAAAATTTTATCGTGCCAAAAAATTTATCTTCGCCGCGCTGATTTGCTCCGTGATGATTTTTCTTCCGAACATTGCCGACGAAGACTTTCCGCCGCCCGAAGTCGTCGAAGTAACAACGCCCGTCATTATCGAAGAAAAAATCGTCGTGAGTTCGCCGCCCGACGATTTAAATCATGAAACTTTTAAAACGCTGATTGAGTTGCCGCCGTTGACTCCGCCCGTTGAAATTCCTGCGACGCCTCAACCCGTCGTGCCTTCGCAACCTGCAGAGAAAACTTCGAACGAAGTTGAGCTTAAGCTTTATTTGAACGGCGAGCCGACCGGCAAGGAGCATATGGTTTATCTGCGCGGCTGGCAGTCGTGGGCGCGGAATGATTACGGCGATTATCTTTTTCCGCCGAGCGCGACGGCGCGGCTCCGCATTGAGAATCACAGCGGCAAGGATTTAATCAATCCGCACATTGAAATTGATCTCGGCTACGAAGATTATGCGCTTGACGAGCCGACGATTGCAAACGGGCAGTCGCGCGATTTAAATATTCCGCTCGGCGGACAACTTGCCTCGCCCGCGAAGGGTAGCGGTCATCTCCAAATCGTTTTGTACGCGCAAGGCGAGCCGCCGCTTTTCCTCAACAAAACTTTTTTCCTCGTCAAGTGATTATGATTGCGCTTGAAACTTTTTGCAGACTTCTTTGTTGCGGCGATAGAATTCCTCACGGCTCATCTTCTCCGATAAATTTTTCTCGTAAAACTCATCGACGCGACAGAAAATCGGTCGCGCCTCGTAAATCGTGCAGAGGTTCGCCGCCTCGTCAAGGTATTTGCAAACGCCGTCGGCTCGCGCAATGTGCCGCGCAAAAAAAACTTCGCCGACCCTTCGACAGCAACAGCCGCATCTTTCACACGGAAACATTTTTTCGCGTCGGCTCCTCAATCTCAAACTTCATGACGGTTTCGCGCTTGAGTTCGTTACGAAAGTCCTCTGTCAAGCAATTCATATCGAGCGGCTTGGTCTGCGCCTCCAACACGTGAAAACTTTTGTCCGCGTCCTCGAAGTACAGCGCGTAGGAGCATTGATAATTTTCCGCGCCGACCGTCGAAATTTTGAACTCGCCGCTAACGTACCGACAATTCTTTTCCCGTTCCTCCGCCGCAATAATTTTCTTAAGCGCGTCGTCGTACCTGCCCTGCAACTCCTCAAGACTGACATAAAAGCCGACGCGGTTCAACTGCTTTTCAATCTCGTGGAAAATGTTTTTGATGTCGCTGAAAAATTTTTCGTCCAAAGCTCACACCTCCGTCAAACGCTCATGCCCAGTTCAAGTTCGATGTCTTCAGTGATGTCGGTATCTTGCTTGCGGTTGCGACGAATTTTGTTGCGAATGGCGGGCGGCAATTCATTTTCGGGCAAGGTGCGCCGCGTCGTCTCTTCAAGCCATCTTTGATTGCCGATTTTGTGATAAAGCTTGTGCTCAATCTTGGCGTGCACGGCGTCGAGGAAACCGCCGACTATCATTGCCGCCGCTTGAAGTTTCGGGTCAAAGGTCAGTGCCACTTCGCGGAGCATTTGCGCGACGCGCGGGATAAAATCATGGAGCCAATCCAAAATCCCGTCCCAGTTGTAGACAACTGCCGCCACGCCCAAAACGCCCACGAGTCCCGCGCCGATAAGCCACGCTGCAGGTATCATCTTTCCGACTCCTTTCAACCTTCTCTGCGGAAGTGTTTGCTGTTATACTTGTCGCGGACTTTTTTATCGGGTTCGGGAATCTCGAACTTGATATTTTTCTCCGCCTTGAGCTGCTCGCGCACTTTGGCAGACAACTTCATAAGGCTGATCTCGCGACTCTTCGCCGCAAGCTCGAAAATTTTCTTATGCTCGTTCTGGAAGAAAAGCCGATAGCCGCACGTGTACGCTCTGTCGCTGACGTAATCCAGATTGAATTCGCCGCCGACGTATTTCGTGTTGCTCTTGTCCTCTTCCTGCAAAATCACCTCGTCGATTGTCTTCATGTAAACCAGTTGCAGGTCTTCAAGCATCATTGTCGGGCGAAATTCCTCAATCAGCTCGTTAATCATGTTCATCAAAACTTCCTTGCCGGCGGTGATTGCCTCGCCGACCGAAATACCTTCTTTGCTCACGATTTGTCATCTCCTCAATTAAATGTGCTTTAGTTCAAGTTCCTTTGCTACCTCCTGCAACATGCGGATTGCCACTAGGAGATAAGAAACATCTTCACGGTCATTCTCAAGCTCTTTCAAATAGTTAAGCGAGAATCGGACGCGAATATACAGCGGCACGTCGTGTTCGGGAATTTCATACTTCAATTTAATATCTCCTCAAAATCAGCCGACGGATTGTCCGAGTTCCAATTCCATTTCCTGCGTAATGTCTGCCTCCTGCGCGGCGATTTTGGCGCGAATATACGGCGGAACTTCGTCTTCGGTGACTTCGACTTTGGTCGTCTCTTGAATCCATTTGCCGTTTTCTTTGTAGAAAAGTCTGTGCTTGAGCTGCGCGACGCTCTCGCGAATTTTCTGACCGACGATAACCGCCGCGTTCGCGATGCCGCGCATTTTCGCTTTGATTGCCGCCTTCAAGTTCGTCAAGAATTTTGAGAACCAAGCCTTAATCTCGTCCCAGTGCTTGTAGACGTAAAAAGCCGCGCCGCCTGCCGCCGCCACTGCCGCAGCCACTAAAACCGGTACCATTTACCAATCACTCCTTAAAAATTTTCTTACGAATATAATCGGGCAAGTCGTCCGTCGAGACTTCCCGCGCAGGGATTTCTTCCAAGCCGTTGATGCGAATCGGTTTCTTTGCTTGAGCGAGCGTCTCTTTGACGTGCTCTTCCGAGACCTCGCGCATTTCGACGGGTTCAAGTTCGGGCGGACTCTCGCCGAAAACTTTTTGCGCCGCCATGCCCGTCAACACTCCCGCTACGAACGGTATCATTTAATCACCTCCTCCGCTTGCCAAGTTTCTCGCGATAGTTACCCACTAAAATCAAAGTTCCTTGAAATGATTTTCTACGTGCTTCGCCCTCGATTGCGTACAACGCCTCGCTGATAAATTCGTTGCTGACGTTCGGGCTTGCGAGCATGTTTTCAATTTTCTCAAAGTCCGCGCTGAAGTCGCCGCTTGGAATAAATTTCATGCCCGCCGCCGAGCCATGTTGTCTTTGCGAAGAAGATATTCTGCGATTGCTAAGCTGTTCGCGATATGCGGCAACGAAATTCAAAGCCGTTTGATTGTTATCAAATTTTGCTTTATCTTCGATTTGGTTCAATGCTTCGCTGATAAATTCGTTGCTGACGCTCGGATTGCCAAAAAGATTTCCAATTTGCTTAAAGTTCGTTCTAGACTTACTACTTAAAACAAATTTTTCGTCCGACGAGGAGCCGCGTTGCTGAACGGGAGGAGCCGCTTGAGTGTTCGTCTCAATATTTTTGCCGGCGCGTTCGGCGCACCACTTGACGTAATCCTCCGAGACTTCGGCTTTCTTAACGATGACTTGTTCCGGTTTATCATTTTTACCGAGTGCAAAGCCGACGCCCGCGCCCGCCGCCAATGCGACTGCGCCCACAATGACAGGAATCATTTAATCACCTCCCGAATTTTTAATTGCAAGCTCGCGCTCAACGTCCGCCGTGATGTCGACTTCGCCGAACGCCGCCGCAAGTTTCGTGCGTAGATAATTCGGCAACTCGCTTTTGGGTAAATCGATTTTGGCGTTTTCCTTGAGCCACTCGTCGCCCTCTTGATAAAAATGGCTGTGATTGACCGTGACCATACCGCCGCCGCTGTTCTCCAACGTAATCATGCTGAAGTAAAGCCCGCCGCTGTATTTCTCGCGCAGAGCCGCGTCGAGTTTTTCAAGGAAGTACAAAACTTTGTCCCAGCTGTCGCCGAAAAGCACGTTGCAAATTTTGTTCAGGATTGAGTTAAAAGTTGCCTTCACTGCTTAATCACGCCTTTGCCTTTGGCGAGTTGCTCCTTGACGTATTCTTCCGAGACGACGCGCTTTTCAACCGTGACGCCTTTGTTGGCATTCTTGCTTGCGAGAGTTTCTTCGACCGCCTCGAAGACCAACGACTTGTCGACAAGCTCGGCATTTTGACGCGCCGCCTTGAACGCCGCCATTAACACCGCGTTTGAAATGTCGGAGCCGGAAAGTCCCTCGTACTTTTCCGCAAGCTCGTCAATGTCAATGTTGTTGGGCATGGTCGGCAGGATATAATGTTGCCAAAGTTTCTTGCGGCAGTCGAGGTCGGGGAGTTTGAACTCGATATGCGTGGAGATTCTGCGCATGAACGCGGGGTCGAAGTTGGAAATAAAATTCGTCGCAAAGATAACGAAGTCTTGGTAATCGTTCATGACCATGAGCATAACGGAGCGCGTTTGGTTGACGCTGACATCGGTCGCGCTTGACATGTTGGTTACGCGCTTGCTCAAAATCGCGTCCGCCTCGTCGAAGAACAAAATGCTGTTGGTAGCTGCCGCCGCCTCGAACGCCTTGCGGATATTCTTGGGCGTCTCGCCGACGTATTTGCTCTCAATATCGGCGTAGTTGACCGCAAGGATTTTCCTGCCGAGATGCTTGGCGATAGCGTGAGCCGCCATAGTCTTGCCGGTGCCCGGCTCGCCGTAGAGATTGATTCCGATTCGGCGCGACTGCTTAAAGACTTTGCTCAAGCCCCAGTCGTCGAAAACTTTCTTGCTGTTCTCCGCGTAGTTGGCAACGTCGAGAATTTTGTCCTTGACCGACTGCGGCAAGATTATCTCGTCGAACGAATACTTCGGCTCTTCGGGCACGAACTCAATCGGCGGCTCCTTAGTCTTTTTTGTCGATTTAAGTTCTTCTTCGGCTTTCTTCTCGTCTTCCTTTTTAATTTGGTTCCAAAACGGCATTTGTAGAAACTCCTTCCAAAATGTTGTAGCTAAGAAAGTGATAAATAAATCCATGTTGATATAAGAATACAGATATAAAATAATCTTTCGAGAGGACTCAAATCCTTTAAAATCATTAAAATAGCACCGAATACGAGTACCAACAGCCACATATAAATTCTTCTCCTTTTGCCCGTTCAGACGTGCGGCTTGTCGACCTGTTGTTACCTCCCGCTGTTTTTTGCCGACGCCGCTTGCTCAATGCACTGCAGATATTTTTGGCAAGGCGTCTCGGTCATGAGGACGCACAGCGGCACGTCAAGTGCTTGCGCGATTTTTATCATCGTCGTGCACGTAACGCCCTTGTGCAGGCGAAAACATTCGATCTGGCTGACGTAAGCCGTGCTGATGTCCGACTTCGTCGCGAGTTGCTCTTGCGATATGCGTTTCAGGACGCGAAACTTATAAATATTCTCGCCCATCGTTTTATACATTTTCTCCGTAACAGGGTCGGGCATAATCATCACCTCCGCGCCAATTATTACACATTAACGATCACATTTTAAGAAACTGACAACTTATTTTCTTTACTGTTGGTAAAAATTTTTAAGCGATCGTTTATTGGTAGCTAAGAATTTTAGCATAGCGATTTGGTGTTTTGGTGTCCTGCCGGAACACAGTCAATAAAAAAATCCCGTCGAACAATTTCGGCGGGGTCAATTTTTTGCGGTAGTTTATTTGATAGAGTTCAGTCTCTCGGCGATAACGTAGGCGTCCTCGTCACCTTCGGCGGGCACGATTATCGGCTGGTTGCCCAACATCACCACGCCGTTTTGAACGGTTGCGGCTTGCTTATTCTCGCCTTTGTGATAAGCGGTCGCCAAGTTGCCAAGCACGAAATAGGAACGCTCGGCGGCGGACATGTTATCGGCGGCGGCAACGGTCGTTAGCGTCTTGCCATTGACGGTAATAACTGCGTCTTTAGCGGTGACGTGCTTGCCGCTGTATTCTTCAAGACGTTTAACATAGGCATCGCGGCGTTTATCGCTGTCGGGGTGGTCGGACGGCAGGAAGAATTTTTCCATGCTCGAACGTTTCTGCCCTTTCTCCATGTCGACGAACTTCTGCATAATCGCCGCGCAGGCTCCAGGATTGTAACCCGTGTTGAGCATGTAATCAAAGCCGAGAGTATCAGCCTCCGTCTCCTGTTTTCTGGTGCCGTGCGCCACAGAATGGTTGAAGGCAAGACCGGCTATAGCGGAAGTAATCGCGCCGCCGCCGATTGTCGCCCCGACTGCCACGCCCGCGACGTTCGCCATAACGTATTTCTGGATAAGTTTTTTCTTGCCCTTAGCGACATGATTCTTTTGCCCGTGCCCCATTTCGTGCCCGACAATCGCGGCAATCTCGTCCTCGTTGGGAACCAATTTAAACGTGCCGACGTTGACCATCATGACGTGCCCCATGCCGCAAGCGGCGTTGAGCGTTTCGTCATTGGAGACAAAATATTTATAGGGCTTTTCGTAAATGGTCGGGTCAACTGCCGCGACGCCGCGCGTCAAGTTCGCCATAACCCTATCGAGCATCGCGTTGTAGGTCGGATCGGGGTTGACGCCATATTCTTTCGCGAAAGCTGCGTAAAGATCGTTTTGCCCTTGTTCGGTTTCGTTCAGATATTTTACCTGCGAATTAATTTGGGCACTCAAGGTCGCGCTGTTTATGCCGATGACAACCAAATCCTCAACCAACGACGCCTCGACGACTGCGGGCGCACTGAACGTCAGCGAAAAACTTATCGCCGCCGCCGAAAACAGAGCCGCCAATTTTTTCTTCAAACTCATGATAAACTTCCTCCCTTTAAAAATTTTTTCAACAAGTATTTCGTCACGCTACATTAAAGTTTCCTTATGATAGCAGAAAAAAATTCTTGACGCAAAAATTTTTGTGGCGGCTTGAATATCTGAATTTAATCTGGTAAGATATAGCCGTTAAAAATCGGGAGGGAGGCAAAGCCAAAGGCGAGAGTCAGATTTTCGATTTGCAAAGGCTTAAACCGTCTGATATAATCGGCGGCGTCAAAATTTAAGGAGAGTTGAGTAATGATAAAATTGGAAAAGAAACAAGTTAAGATTGTCAGCATTTTAATCGCGGTGATTTTCATCGGGAGCGTGGTCGCGCTCGCGTTGACGCAAACGGGAAATATCGCGTCGGCGGCAAGCTCCTCGACTATCGGCGTTGTGGAATATGATCAAATCATGATTCAGCACCCCGAAATGAAAACTCTCGACGACCAGCTCAAGGCGTCAATCGAAGAGATTAAAAAGGAATTCGACGAGAAATCCGCGAGCATGAATGACCAAGAAAAGCAGGATTATTACATGCAGTGCCAAGAGCGAATCCTTCAGCGTCGCGAAGAACTCCTTGCCCCGTTGATTCAGTCGGTGGACGCGGCGATTAAAGCCGTTGCCGACAAGCGCGGCATGAGCGTTGTCCTTGCAAAAGCGGCTGTCGTTTACGGCGGGCAGGACATCACGCAAGAAGTTATCACGCAACTCAACAAGAAATAATGATTAGGGACTAGGGACGGGGACTAGGGACTAGAAAAAACTAGTCCCTACGTCCCTAATTACTAGTCCCTTTTTTGTTAGGAGGCGGGCATTGTGGATTACAGAGTTTGGGCGGCGATTTTGACGGCGTTAATCGGCGGCGGACTTTATTATTACGAAATGCCACAGCAACCCGCTCCGCCCGTTGAAAATGAAACGCAAAAGCCCGCGCAGACTCGCGGCGTCGGAATAATCGACCTTGAAAAAATCCGCGCGGCTCATCCCGACGGCGAACAACTCGATTATCTCTTGGCAACAGAACTTAGACTGCGCCTTGAACTCAACGAGGCAATGCGCGTCGTCGAACTGCCAAAGCTTCAACCGCCCGAAACAAATACTGAAGTCTTCGACGAGGCGGCGTGGCAAAAAAATGCGCAAATCGTCATAAGTCAGCTTGCCGAACTCGAAGGCAAGAAGAAGGCGGCGGCGGAAGAGTATCGCAAAAAAACCGAGCCGCAGTACATTGAGGAGCGCAATAAACTTCGCGAAGAATTTCTCAACGAACAATTAAATATTCAGCTCAAGTTGCAGAACGCCGACAACCTCCGCTTGAAGCAGGAAGAAATTGACGAGTTGACCAAGCAACTGGAGCAGGTCGAGTTTGAACGAAATAAAATTCAGCGCGGGCTTTTGGAAAAGTGGATGGCGGAAATTGTACAGTACGCCGAAGACTCCGTAGCGGAAGAAGAGGCGCGACTTAAAGCTGAGGCGGAAAGACTTCGCAACGAGGTCGAGGCTCAAGCGCAACAAAAAGAATTGCAAGTCGCCGAGCGCAATCGCACAATCATGGAAAATTCTCTGGATGTGGAAAATCGGCAAAATCGTCGTCGCGAACTTTTAGCAGAGTTGCAAACCGTCAGTAAGGAACGCGCCGAGCTTGAGAAAAAAATCTTGGACTCGATAGTCGACAAGGCGACGATGCTTGCGGCGGTCAATCGACTGGAAATGGTTTTCGTTAAGCGCGAGTCGGCTCCGAGCGAAAAAGTTTTGCGGCGCGGCGTCAAGTGGAATTTTGACTTCAAGTCGCCCGAAGGCGTCGGCGCAATCGCTATCGCCGGCAAAAACTGCAGGGACTTGACCGATGATTTGATAAAGGAAATGAATCGACTTTAATGGAGTGATGAAAATGAATTTGATAAAAAAATTGGCGGTGGCAGTAATTTTGGCGTCGTCACTGATTTTGACGGGTTGCGGGCAGGCGCAAGTCGGTTGCGTCGACGTTGAAAAAGTCATGCTTGAGGCTCCGCGCGTCAAAACGCTCATGACGGAGGCGGATACTAAAATCAAAGAGACCGAAGAAAAATTTCAACAGGAATACGGTAGCAAGGAAACGACGGAAGAAGAGGCCGCCAAAGCTCAAATGGAATTTCAGCGCAAGATTGAGGCGATAAATCAAGGTTACGCCACGCAGATAAAAAGTCGCATGGACGTTGTGATTGAGGAAATTTCGCGCGAGAAAAATATCGACGTGGTCATAAGCAATTCGGCGGATGACAGAATGATTTTTCAAGGCGCGATTGACGTGACCGACGACGTTATAAAAAAAATGCAATGAGCGGGCGATAACTATGGAAAAAATTTTAAGAGAAATAGCGGCACTGGTCGAGGGCGAACTTGCGGGCGACGGCGAAATAAAAATCAGCGGGCTGTCGAATATCCCAATGGCGCGTGCGGGCGATTTAATCTTCGCCGTACCGCCGCATCTCGACGAGGCAAAAATCTGCGCGGCGTCGGCAGTCTTAATCCCACGCGACGTAGAAAATTTTCCAAAGCCAGCAATCAAGGTCGCTGACCCGCGCGCCGCCTTCGCAAAGCTACTCGAAATGTTTTCGCCAAAGTCGGAAATTCAAAAGGGCATAAGTCCTAAAGCTCACATCGGCGACGACGTTAAAATTGCTGACGACGTGACGATTATGCCCTTTGCAGTTGTCGACAACGGTGCGGAGATTAAAAGCGGCGCGGTGATTTATTCGCACGTTTACATCGGGCAACACGTCACAATCGGCGAAGACACCGTGATTTATTCAAGCGCGACCGTTCGCGAGTTTTGCAAAATTGGGCGGCGTTGCGTGATTCACAGCTCGGCGGTTATCGGCGCGGACGGTTTCGGATTCACGACAAAAAATGGCGTCCATACCAAAATTCCGCAGGTCGGCAACGTGATTGTCGAGGACGACGTTGAGATTGGGGCGCACGTCGGCATTGACCGCGCGGCAATGGGTTCGACGATTATCGGGCACGGCACAAAGATTGATAACCTCGTGCACATTGCGCACAACTGCAAAATCGGCGCGAACTGTTTAATCGTCGCGCAGACGGGAATTAGCGGCTCAGTGACGGTCGGCGACAACGTGACTTTCGGCGGGCAGGTCGGCACGGTCGGGCATATCACAATCGGCGGCAATTCGGTTTATGCGGCGCGTTCGGGCATTTCAAAGAATATGCCGGAGGGATTTTTCGGTTGCGGTTTCCCGATTCAAAGTCACAGCGAGTGGCTCCGTCATCAGGCGGCGTTGAAGAAAGTCCCAGAGCTTATTGAAAAGATTCGCAAGCTTGAGCAGACGATTGACGCTCTTAGCAAAGTTTAATAAATTTTTGGCAGGAAAAAATTTTTTCACGCTTAATCTTTAAGCAAAACAGGAAGGGAGCGTGAAAGCCATGAGGAAATTTCTAATCGCCGCCGCCGCGAGTCTCTTGCTTTTTGGCGGGCAAGCTCAAGCTGCGACCGTCGAAAGTTTGGACGAGCCGATTGAGTTTCAAGAACAAGACAGCAAGTGGGCGCATTTCAGAGACAAACATATTTTAGGGCGCGAGACCGAAAACGAACGCCGCGACCGCGAAGATTGGGAGCGTCGATACCGCGACGATTATTATCGGCATAGAGACCGCCACCGCGACGATTATTATCGTGACAGGGAGCGGCATCGCGACGACCACCGATATTATTCGCCGCCGCGTCGTGGTTATGATAATCCGCCGCCCCCGCCGCCGCGTGGTGGTCACAATTATCCGCCCCCGCCGAACAGATAACTTTTGAACGGAAATAAAAAGTCCCTTCGTCACGGCGAGGGGATTTTTCTAAAGACGAAGGGCGGTGAATTTCAATCGAGTATCATTTCCTGAAATTTTTGAGCAAGATAATTTGTCTGTTGCCGCTGAAATTTTGTTTAAAGTTGG
>CAMYWI010000009.1 GCA_947302675.1 uncultured Selenomonadales bacterium
ATCGCGGCGACCGCAACATCACCCGTTACGAAATGGCGCAGATGGTTGCCAAAGCAATGGCGAAGAATCCGAGCGGCGCAGCTAAAGCTGAACTCGACCGCCTTGCCGCTGAGTTCCGTGATGAACTCGATAATCTCGGCGTTCGCGTCTCCGAGCTTGAAAAGTACGCTGACAAAGTCGTTTGGAACGGCGAACTTCGTTATCGCTATTGGAATGACAAACGCGACATCAAACATAACGGCGACAAGAAGACTACCAACAATCAGCTCCAACTCCGTTTCCTCCCGACCGCTGAAGTCAATAGCCACTGGAAACTGAAAGCTCGTATGGACGCGACCACCAACATGAGCACCGACGAATCCGGCGACTTCAAACTTAAAAAGGCTTTCGCGGAAGGCAACTACGGCAAGTTGAAACTCATGGTCGGTAAGTTCGACTTCTACACCAACGTTGACGACGGTCTTGTAATGGATGACTTCCTCAGCGGCGCGGGCGTCGTTTACGGCGACAAATTCAAAGTTGCCCTTATGGCAGGTCGCTGGAGCGGCACCAATGACGATATTACAGACGCAGACGGCAATGTAGTCGCCAAAGGCGATCCCGCAAGCTATCAAGGCGGCGAGCTTTCTTACGACGACGATAGACTTTACATCGGCGCAGGCTATCATCACTTCAACAGCGACTACTTCAAAGGCGTTTACGGCAAAAAGGACGCGAACGTTTGGACGGTCGGCGCACGCTACACCTTCGGCGGCGGCGTTAATCTTCACGGCGCATATGCCAACAACACCAAAGCTGATCAAGAGAAAAAGTCTTGGACCGCAGGTCTTTCCTACAAAGGCGCGGACAAGAAGGAACGCGGTAGCTGGGGTCTCTCGGCAGATTATCGCTACGTCAGCGATTACGTCAGCTTGGCTCCCACTTATGACACGTGGTTTGGAACCACCCATAAGAAAGGCGTTGAGGTCGGAGCTGACTGGGCACCGCTTTACAACACCTACGTTAAATTCGGTTACTTCTGGGGCAAGACCCTTGACACCAAGCAAGACGACAAGACTTTCTTTAGCCGCGTTAGCTGGTTCTTCTAAGAAACTCTCGCCGAGCAATCGGCTTTCGATAAAAAAAGCTCCTCTGCAAATCGCAGGGGAGCTTTTGGTTTTTAAAAAAATATCTTAAAGCACTGACAAAGCCTTTGTAAGTTGCGCTCTCAACTTATCTTTGACGTTATGCGGCGAGTTGATTTTTACTTTGCCGCAATGTTGACGGAGCCATTGATAAAGCCTTTCGTCCTCGCCGACGGAAATCGTTACACGGAATTGGCATTCGCCGCTTATTTTTTCTCCGGTCGGCGCGAAGGCTACCATTTTATTTTGCTTGAACTGCTTAACGACGCTTTCGATAAGACTTTCTGGAAAAGTAATTTTCAGTTCAATGGGCGGCGCAGTTTCTTTGACTGCGCTTTTAGTCGATTGAAAGTCTTCGTCAAGAATTTTAATCTTGGATATGAGCGTCAGATTAAAATCCGTCGGCGTCGCGGAGCCGTCAACTCTCGCCGTCAAAAACAGTTCGCTGTCTTTTTCGACAACCAGATAGGGCGACGCGGTGATTTGCCTGTCGTCGTCGGTGATTCGGTTGCGCTTGAGGTGGAAACGGATTTTCTTGCCTTCGACAATCGCCTTGCAAATCGTGTTGACTTTGTACAAGTTACCTTGAGTTTTTCGTTGCGGCTTGCGATTCAACTGCCGCTCGAAACCGTAGACAATCGAGCCGCCGTCAATGTCGGTCGCGGTTTTAATCTTGCCGAAAAGATTTTTTTTCTCGTCGGCACCAATGGCGGTTACGTTGTAAAGGGTTGCGCCGAGAAGAGCCGCCTCCGCCGTTGTAAAGAGCGGGCTGGCGTTGTAGTAGCCAAGCTTTGTGTCGTCATGAACTCTTATGTCGTAGAGACCGCTCAAGTTCATGTCGTGCACGTGGCGGCTTATCGTCGCTGTGACGAGATTTTTATCGGAGGATTCTTTTAAGGGGGCGTCGGGAAAAATTTTCTCCCACGCCTTTTTAACTTCCTTCAAAATTTGCCGCGAGGTCTTGGGGGCTTCGTGATACGATTTACCCAGTGCCTCGATTATCAGCAACGTTTTGATGAAATTTTTTGAATAGAAAAACTTACGTTCAGCCATGTTGTCCTCCAAAAGGTCTGTCAAAGATCAAACTCCTGCCTAATTTGATATGGGCAGAAAAAAATTTGTTCGCTCGTCACCGATAAGAATTATAATGCCTTTTGTAAGAAATGATTCATCGCAAGCCTCCCAACCTCTAAATTAAACTTCAAACAAAATGATTATACATGCAAAACGGATATTTTGTAAAGGAGGTGGTGCGTACAGGAGAGCGCAAATTTCAACTCAAGCTTTACTACAGATTGCAAGGTCTACATAATCTTGCCGGCAAGGGGGGCGTCAAATGAAACGTCGCCCCCAACGCCTTAAAAAATTTTATGGAGGAAAATAAAATGACAGAATCAATTAAACAATGGGCGCAAGCGGGCGACCCAAGCGCAAAGTTCAGGCTCGCCGAGATTCTTTTAACGGAAGGCAACGTTGCGGAGGCTAAGGAACTTTTGGCGCAGGCGGCTGAAAAAAATTATCTGCCCGCCGCAAGCAAACTTGCCGAAATTTTTCAAGGCGAAGACAATCTTCCGCAAGCCGTGAAATTTTATAAGCAAGTGGCACTGCGCGGCGACGTCGAGGCTATGGAAAGTCTCGTTGAACTTCGCCCCGCCGACAAAGAAATTTTGGACTTCGTCCTTGAAATCATCGACAAAAAGTACAACGACATTTACACATCGACAAACATGATGGCGCAAATGATGACCTTCGGCAGTTCCAGAATCGGCGAATATCTGCCTGGTCAAGCAAGGGCGATTGAACGCCGCAGAATCAGAAATAAAATCTTGAAACTCAAGGAGGCTTTGTAATCATGACGGAAGAAAAAATTTTACTCAAAAAAGCTGAGGCGGGCGACATTGAGAGTATCAAACAGCTTGCCAAACTTTACGATAAAAAATCGGGGCGTTGGCAAAATGAGCCGAACGTCGGCGATACAATTTCCATTGAAGAACTTTTTGCGAACATGGATAAAAAGTCCGACGAAAATTTTTTGGCGGAGGCGTTCAAGTATTTTATGCGCGGCGCAGAGCTTGGCAACCCCGAATGCATGTACGAAGTCGCGCACAGAATTTATGATAATATTGGTTGCGAGAAAAGGAAGTGGCCCGAAAACGGCAAGCTTGCCTTCGATTGGTATTTGAAAGCCGCGCAGGCGGGTTACACGCCCGCAATGAGAATAACGGCTTACATGTACGGCGGGCTTTGCGTCGACAAGGACGAAGTTCAAAGCTTTAACTGGTACCTTAAGGCGGCGGAGCTTGGCGACAAAAAATCCGCTTGCGAAGTTGCTAAAATGTTCGCGCAGGGCGTCGGCGTCGAGAAAGATCTTGAGGCGGCTGATAAATGGCTTGCGCAACTCGACGACGAGAATTATCGTCATACGCTCCACGAGTTGAGCAAGGGCTACGACGACGAATCGTTGATGTGGATTGAACGTCTGGTTGCGCTTGGCGACCCGCTTGCGCTTAAGAAAAAGGCGGAGGCTTGTTGCGTTAAGAAAAATTTTAAAGAGGCACTGGAGCTTTTCATTAAGGCGGGCACGAGTGACCCCAACAATTACAATCCCGACATTTTGGCGGAGGCTCTCTTCCAGGCGGGCAATCTCTTCTACACGGGCGAAGGTTCAATCCCGCAAAGCGACGAGCAAGCTCTTATGTTTTACAAGCGGGCGGCGCGGTTCAAATATATCAAAGCATACGTTCAATGCGGCAAGATTTATTATGAGCGCGAAAATTTTCCGCAGGCGATGAGATATTTCAAGTACGCGCTGACCACGCGCGACCGCTATCCTTTCACACGGGGGCAAAACACCATTGCGCTTGAGTATATGGGGCGCATTTATGAGCACGTCGAAAAAGATTTGGAAGTTGCCTACAAATATTATGAGGCGGCGGCGCAGGACACGCGCAACCAAGCTTTGATCTTCCGGCTCGGCAATGATTACTTTTACGGCAGGAACGTCGCGAAAGACATTGACAAGGCTCTTGCCTACTTCGAGGAGGCGGGCAGGTATCCGAGCCACGAATATTATTTTGAGGCGAACACAAAGCTTGGCTGGATTTACAAGCTTGGCGAGAATGTGGAGCGCGACGAGGCTAAGGCGGAAGAATACTTCAAGAAACTTTCGCCCAACGACGACGAATAAAATCTGCGCGGGCTGAAAAATTTTACAAGTAATGATATAATTGCTGAGCGTAAAAAAATAACGCTCGGCAATTTTTTGGGAGGGTTCAAAATGGCTGAGGAAAAATTTTTCATAAACAACGCGGAAGAAATTATCCCGCCCGTCAACGACACGCCGTACAAGAGAATTTTGGCGATAGGCGATATTCACGGCAAGTTCGACGCATTAAAGTCCTTGTGGAAGAAAATCAACGTCTCAGAAGATGATTTGGCGATCTTTTTAGGTGACTACGTGGACAGGGGCGAAGGCATTGCCGAAGTTTTGAAGTGGGTTATCGAACAGTCGGCGCGGCAGAATTTTGTTTTCCTGCGCGGCAATCACGAACAGATGATGCTCAACGCTTTTAAGGATACCGGCGCGGACAGAATCACTTGGATAATCAACGGCGGCAAGGCGACGATATTTGCTCTGCGCGAGTTAGTTTCGCAAAAAATTTTTTCGCTCAACGATATTTTGAACTTCACAGACAATTTGCCGCTCAGCTATTCAATCACGGTCGGCGGAAGGAAATATTTTTTCTGTCATGCGGGCGTTGAAGACGGCGTTGCGCTCGACAAGCAACGCGATGAATTTTTGCTGTGGTCGCGCGAAGAATTCTTTAACGGCTATCACGGCGACGACGTGATTATCAGCGGGCACTCGCCGATTAAACTTTTTTTCGACTTTGATAACACCAACCCGCGCCCTATTAAAATTCCCAACAAAAATATTGTCATGGTCGACACGGGCGCATTTGTTCAAGGCGGGCGGCTCTCGGCAGCCGACATTTTGACTGGGCAATATTGGCAAAGCGGCGAAGACAGACAAGGCGACGTGATTTTCGTCTGCGCAGGAAACACCTGCCGCTCGCCTATGGCAAAATACATCATGCGCAATTTGCTCAGGACTGCGCGGCTTGACAAAAAAATTCATATCGAATCGGCGGGCTGTTTCACGAACGGCGGCGACTTCATAAGCAGAGGTGCTCGCGAAGTTTTGGCGGATAACGGTGTTGATTTCAGTCGTCACGTCTCGAAACCTTTCACGGAGCGCGAGTATCAAAACTTCCGCCGCGTCGTCGCTCTTGATAACGTGGTCATGAAAAAAGTCGTCACGATTTCTCACGGCGACCCCGATAATAAAATTCGTCTGCTAAACGTTGAAGACCCCGCGCTTGACGGCGACTATCGCAGAGCTTACAAGGAGATTTATCGCGGTTGCCAAGAACTTTTCAATGAACTTGCGCAATAAGGAGGAGCTAATTTGAACGAACGACTTTTTATCAACGACGCCGAAAAAATTATTCCGCCCGTCAATGATTCGCCGTACAAAAGAATTTTGGCAATCGGCGACGTGCACGGTGCGCTTGACAAATTGGAGTCTCTCCTTGAAAAAATTTCTCCGACATCGGAGGATCTCGTGATCTTTTTAGGTGACTACTTCCATTTTGCCAAGATTAAGAGAAAAAATCTTGAGACGTTGCTATGCCTCGCCGAATTGAGCAAGCGCGCGAACTTTATTTTTCTGCTTGGCAACACCGACGAAACCGCAATGCAAGCGTTTCTTGGTGACGTGGAAGTCTCACTGAAACTTTTTGTTAAATATTTCTTCCGCAATCAGCCGGAGCTTGTCAACGCTTACGCTCAAAACGTCCCGAAGATTTTTTACGACTTCATGACTGGCTTAAAGCCGTCTCATCTTGTCACGGTTGGCGGACGGAAATATTTCTTTTGCCACGCGGGAATAAAGCTCGGCAGGTCGCTTGAACTTCAAGGAAAAAATCGGCTCATCGGCAAGCTCAGTTGCGACAACTTTTATGATAATTATGCGAGCGAAGATTTAATCGTCGTCGGGCACAAGTCGCCGAATAAACTTTCAGAGCAATTCGACGGAAACAAGCCGCTGAAAGTTCCCGATAAAAATATTTTAATGCTCGACACTCGCGCCAAGAAAAAGGATGGAAAACTTTCTTGCGTCGATCTCTTGAGCGGCGAATTTTGGCAAGACGATTGCTGATTTAGACGCCGTGCAGAAAAAAATCCCCGCCGATTTTGACGGGGATAATTTTTTTGTCGCGAGTTATTTTGTAAGCTGTTTATAAATGAAGTCGGCAAGCCCGATGCCGCCGCCCTCCGCCGCGACTTTGGTTAGTTCCTCGTTGTACATGTCGCGATAAATTTCCATTGCGTTATCGTCCTTGAAGAGTTCGTCTTTCGGGACGGTCTTCCACATTTCCGTGAACATCATCTTGAGCATAATCGCTTCGAGTTGAACGCTCGCGTCTTTAATTTCCTGGTTACGCTTGGCGACTTCCTCAGCGGTCATTGTTTTAACGTCCGACGTTTGATTGAGTTTGTCGGTCGCCGCCTGCAGTTGTGATTGAAAGCTCGACTCGTCGGTTATCATCTGTGCGCCGGTCGCGCCGGTGTTGGTCGAGTTCATTTGCGGTATCAAGTTCACGCCGCTAATCGTCATGATAATCGCTCCTTAAATAATCTCAAGCACGGCATGAATCGCGCCCGCCGCCTTCATTGCCTGCAAAATGGAAATGCAATCGCGCGGCGTGGCTCCGACGGCATTTAACGCGCCGATAACATCGCTGACACTTGTCGTGGCGGGAATGACAATCGAACTGGACGTTTCCTCGCGGGCGTTCGTCTCGACGTTGCGAACAACCATAGACGTGCCGTAGGAGTAGGGTTCGGGCATGTAAGCATTTTCCTCGCGCTGAATGCGAATCGTCAAGCCGCCCTGAGTTATCGCGCACTCGTCGACACTGACATTGCCGCCCATGACGATAGTGCCCGTGCGCTCGTTGACGACGACTTTGGCAACCGTGTCTGGGACAATGGGCAGCTCTTCAATCGCCGCGACGAATTGAACGAGATTTGCGCGGTAGTAGCCAGGAATGTTTATGTCGACGCGACCGGGATTAGCCGCGTGGGCGACGTTGCCATAAGCCGCATTGATTGCGTTGGTGATTCGCGCGGCGGTCGTGAAGTCTTGGCTTGCCAAGCTCAAGGAAATTTGTCCGTTCCTGCCCAAGTCGTCTTCAAGCGTCCGCTCGACGATTGCTCCGTTGGGAATGTTGCCAGCGGTCGGGAAATTCTTCTGCGCACGATTGTTATTGCCTCTGCCCGCGACGAAACCGCCCGTCGAAACAGAGCCTTGCGCAACTGCGTAAACGTCGCCCGTTGCCGCTCGCAAGGGAGTTTGTAAAAGCACGCCGCCTTGAATACTCTCCGCGTCGCCCATTGAAGCAACCGTTACATCAATGGTATCACCTTCGCGAACGAACGGCGGGAGCGTCGCCGTGACCATGACCGCCGCCACGTTGTCCGTATCGAGATCCGCCGCGTTAATCGTTATCCCGAAGTTTTTCAGCAGTGAGACCGTCGACTGAATCATTTGCCAAGTGTCGTCGGAGTCGCCCGTACCTGGCAAGCCGACAACTAAGCCGTAGCCCATGAGTTGGTTACTGCGCACGCCCTGCACTTTGGCTATGTCTTTTACTCGCGTGACCGCCGATTCCGCCCAAACCGTTGAACTTAGCGCAAGGCACATTATCAGCGTCGCGATTGTTAAAATTTTTTTCATAACCTCACCTCGTCAATCATACTGCGCGGTAAGTCTTGAAATCCTCTTCCTTAACTTCCTCAAAATTCTCCTCGACAAAGCGAACGCTATAACGATACCAATCGTCTCCTTCGTCAAAGATAGCATAGCCATCGCCGAGTGTGTCATGGATTTTTCTTGCCTCGTAATAACCACCGATTTTAAAAGAAATTTCTTTAGGGTCATTCCCGATATATCTGAGCAACATTTTTATCACCCGTTAAACTGCGCGGCGAAGTTCCTGTTCGTCCTCTGTGACTTCCAAGAAATTTTCTGCGACAAAATCAACGTCGTAACCATACCAATCTTCGCCTTCGTCAAAAATAGCGTAACCGTCGCCGAGTTTATCATGAAATTTTCTTGCCTCATAATAACTTCCAGTAACGAACGATACGCCACGCCCATCACCTTTGTACTTCAACAGCATTGTCATCACCTCGTTCTTTAGTTTTGAATTCTATTTTGCCGATATTTTCGCATTGATACCAATGGATTTCTTTAACTTCTTCTTCCGTGCCGTTTGTGATAATCGCCGTACCGCGACATTTGTACCAATCTTGAACTTGAGTTTTCTCGCCATTCGGAAGTAAGTTTTCGTTTATGAGGCGTTGAACATCACGGATTTTGTCACCCGCTGCAATGACTTTAACACCTGTGACAGTCGAGCCTTTCTTTATGAACCAATTTTTACGTTTCAGCGGTTTTTCTGTCTGCACGAAAAATTTTTTTGCCATCGCGCTCAATTCTCGTGGCAAAGTGAATTCCTCGTTGATTTTAATTTCGTTATCCATATCAGAAGAGGAAGTTGAAAATCTGCGTCAAGATACCCTGCCGCTGTTTGGCATTGAGCGGACCTTTGCCGTCGAATTTTATCGTGGCGTCGGCGACCTTCGTCGAAGGCACAGTATTATTCATCGTGACATCGTCGCGCCGAATCACCCCGCGCAGAGTGATCTTGTGCTCGTCGCGGTTTTGCCAAATCGATTGCGTGCCCTCAATAATCATGTTGTCATTGGGCAGAACTTCGACGACCGTAACAGTTATGTTGCCGCTGAAACGGTTGGTATCAGTCGCGGAGCCGTTCGCCTGCCAGTTATCGGAGCCGCTCGCCGAGAACGCCTTGATAAAATCGAAAATGCCCGTGCCCGAACCGACGCTCACCGAACCCGATTTGGAATTGTTACGCGCCTTCGTGGCAGTCTGCGTCGTCGATTCGCTGATAACAATCGTCAAGATGTCGCCGACGTTGCGAGCCTTCTTATCCGAGTACCAACTCATTCCGTTATCAACCCACAACGATTTAGCCTCGACCGCGCCGCCAGCCATGACGAACGCCGCAATTAATATCGCCGTCAAAAATTTTTTCACAGTCTCACCTCCTCCGCTGTTCAAATTTTAACTTCAACCGTGTGCGCGTCAATGACCTTTGCCGATAAAATTTTTTCTGAAGTCTCATTCTTGACCTTGACGATTGAGCCGATTCGCCCGCGAACCATGACTATCCCCGACGCCGTCGCCCTTATCCCGTGATAGTTCACGACGATTGTAACTCGTTGACCTGGGTTAACTGCGACGGGTTGTTGAAAATAACTCAGCGAGACCGGCAAGCCTGCGCGAACAAATCTGTGCGGAACAAGCCCTTCCACTTCCGCCGCGTCTTTGACAAACTCGTTGCGCCCGTCAATCGCGACCTCCGCCAAATGGAAGTCGCTCGCCGTCACGGGAACTTCAACTCGCAAATCGTGATTCGCGACAAGCACCGTGTCATAGACTTTAACCGACGCCGTGAAACTCATCGTGCGATACGGGCGACCGTTTACGAAAATCACTGCGCGGACGGGCGTCAAGCTCACGTAATTTATCGACGCGGGCAACTCGGCTTTAACTTCGACGGTACCTTCCGGCAACTTTATATCGGTCGGGTACTGGTTGAAAAAAATCTCGTGCCGCCGATATTCGCCGCGTTCGGCAAGCCCATTTTCCAACGCCTCCATTGCGATTGCATGAAGTTCCACGCCCGTTATTGTGTATGCAAAAGCTCGCGGCGTCAAGCTCAAAATTATCAACGCCGCGAGTAAAAATATTTTTCTCATGTTAAATTATCGTTTCAAACCGTTAGCGGTCTCAAGCATTGAGTCGGAGGTCGTGACTGCCTTTGCATTTGATTCATAGGCGCGTTGCGCGACAATCATGTTGACCATTTCCTCAACAATCTGCACGCCTGACATTTCCAAAGTATTCTGCGCCAAGACGCCCGCGCCGTCCGAGCCAGGCTCGCTCTCAATCGGTGCGCCTGAAGCCGCAGTTTCCAAGAAAAGATTTTTGCCGTAAGCGTAAAGACCTTCAGGGTTGACGAAACGCACAAGCGTTATCTGTCCAATCTCGGTCTGCTCGCCGCCCGCCGGCGTGTCGGAAACTCGCCCGTCCGAACTTATAACAACGCTGTCAATCGGCGCGTTTTCGTCAAGCGTAATGTTCGGGATAAGCAGATAACCTTCGCTTGTCACGAGACGGCGGTTTGAATCGAGTTTAAACGAACCGTCGCGCGTGTAAGCGGTCGTGCCGTCGGGCAGTTGGATTTGGAAAAAGCCGTCGCCTTGAATGCCGACGTCGCTTGGATTATCGGTCGTCTGCAATGGTCCTTGCGTGAAAACTCTGTGCGTTGCAGAAACTCTGACGCCCAAGCCGACTTGCAAGCCTTGCGGATATTGCGTGCCGTTGCCAGAAGTGCCGCCCGCATCGCGCAACGTCTGATAAAGCAAGTCTTGGAACTCGGCGCGAACTTTTTTATTGCCGTAGCTGTTGACGTTCGCAATATTGTGCGCCACAACGTCCATATTGGTCTGTTGCGCCTTCATGCCCGACGCCGCCGACCAAAGCGATCTCATCATGATAAATGCATCTCCTCTATCAAAATTAACTTCCGTGTCTTAATCGTTTCCAAAATTTATATCGACAGGATTTTATTCTGCATTAAAACTTTTTGCAAGGGCGCGGAAAAAAAATTGGCATTTGCCATAAGAATTTCAGCGTGTGTTGATATAATCGCCAAAAATTAAGAAACGATTAAAGAGGTGGAGGCAATGAAGGTAAGGCGAGTTCTTGCGACGCTGATTCTGATTCTCGCCGTGTGTTTTTCAAGTCTTTGCTCGGCGGCAGCGTTAAAAAGCGGCGACAAAGGCGACGAGGTCAAGGAAATTCAAACTTATTTAATTGCGCAGTGCCTTCTTAAAGGCGAACCCAGCGGCGTTTACGACAAGGCGACGGTGAATGCCATCAAGGATTTTCAAAGCGCACTCGGTCTTGAGGTTGACGGGGTGTGCGGCAACATGACTTACAGAATTTTGCGGGCGGCTGCCTTCGACGAAATTGATATAAATACTTTTAAGCTCGGCGATTACGTTCCAGAGTACGAACTCGAAGTTGCCGGCGTTGAAACTGGCACTCCCAAAAGTACGGGCGCGACTATCGGTTCGGTTCTGAGTGCGGTTTCAACTGTTAAAGAAGTTGCGCAGTACGCGGGCGTTGGCGACGTGATTAAGCTCGGTATGCAGGGCGACGGCGTGATTGACCTTCAAAACAAATTGATTGAGCACGGCTTTTACGAAGGCGAGGCGGACGGCGTTTGCGATAAAGAGACTGTCGACGCGCTGAAAGATTTCCAGAGAAGTCACGGACTGGCGGCGGACGGCATTTGCGGCAAAAGAACTTATCGCGCATTTGACGGCGGCGACTCCTACGACTTAGGCGTTGACACCGGCATTCCCAACTACAGCAGAGTCGTGCGCGTCGAGGCGACGGCTTACAGCAGTGCACAGTCCGACTTGAGTGCTTACACTGCAACCGGCACGCTTTGCCGCTACGGCGTTATCGCGACGGATCCTTACTTTATCCCGCTCGGCACGAAAGTTTACATTCCCGGTTACGGCTACGCAGTCGCGGAGGACACGGGCGGCGCGATTGTCGGCAACCGTATCGACATTGCCTTTGACACGCTCAGCGAGTGCTACGAGTTCGGCAGACAATGGATTGACCTTTACATCATCGAAGAGTGATTTAAATAAAAAACTCCCGACGCTTTAAACGGTGTCGGGAAATTTTTTTTGCCAAGTTTATTCTTCGTCGCCGACGGTCAACACTGTTTATCCCGCTCGGCACGAAGTTTTATATTCCTGGCTACAGCTCGGAGGACACGGGCGGCGCGATTGTCGGCAACAGAATCGACATTGCCTTTGACACGCTCAGCGAGTGCTACGAGTTCGGCAGACAATGGA